>NZ_NPJK01000039.1:0-1248 GCF_002251285.1 Prevotella sp. P5-64 | reverse complement strand
TTTGAAGGGTTTTGCATAAGCTCGGTTCTCTGTGTAGATATTCAGCACGTATTGCCTTGCAGTCATGATCCACTTGGCAGGTACGGAGATGAATCTGAAGACAAAAGCCTTTATGCGACTCGTTTTCTTGAGCCCAAAAGCCTTGGTGTCAAGCCTGCTCATGATGGTCTTGTAGAAATTGTGTATCAATGCAGTAAGCAGAAGAAAGACAGTATTCTCCGCCATGAATGACTTGGGGAGCCTGCTCCAACCGAATCCGTTGTTCATGTCGTCAAAGATACGTTCCTTGCCGCCACGCAGATTGTAGAATTCAACAATGTCCCTTGTCGATGACTTGTAATCGTTGGTCAGAATACAACGGTAAGTGTATTCGCCTTCCCACAGGTCAAGGTCGCCACTGTTGCGTCTTTGTCTCTGGATGACAAGACGATAGCACTTGCCTTCCCATTTCTCAACGAGAATGGAATTGAGTTCGAACTGGATGCCGTTAATCTCCTCCGTCTTCCATCCTCTCAGAGCAAAGATGTCATTGTAGAGCGAACTGCATCGGTTGGCACGGATGTAGAAATGTTTGCAATGCTTCTCTATCTCACTGACGATTTCCTTCGAGCAGGAACCGCAGTCTGCCCTGAAGCGATTTACACGGATGTTCTGGGATTCCAGAAGAGCGAAGAATCTCTTATGGGTGTCTGCCTGATGAAAACGCACATTCGTGTTACCATCGCTGTTCTCGATATAGACTATCTTGTCACCGATAACATATACGCCAGGCCTGTAGCCGAGGAACTTTTTGTAGGTCGGTTTTGCATCATACTTCTCCGTTTCAAGGAACTGATGGTCAAAGTCAACATCGTATTCCTCAATTTCCTTCAACTCGCCTGTAGAAACCAAAGCGTTTATAAGCAATGTGTTGAGTTTGTCTGCAGTATTGAAATCATAGGTCTTGCCTTGGTCGGAAGTATAGGAGATGTTTTCCTGTGTCAGTTCCTTGATGGCTCTGAGGATGGTATCAGAGCTGCATGTACGAAGGGTAGGATGATACGAGAGATGGCGCATCAGTTGTGACGTTACATCTTCCACGCATGAGCCGCCACAGAAATAAACGCTCATCAGCGAACGGACTATCTCGCTGAACTGATATCCGAAGATACTGCTGCATCTCTGACCCAGTGTTGAGTCGATAACGGGTGAAAGCATGGAGTCAAATTTCTCCATGATTGAAAAAATTCCTCCAAAAGGTGTGAGTTT
>NZ_NPJK01000038.1:0-27788 GCF_002251285.1 Prevotella sp. P5-64 | reverse complement strand
CTCCCCAAGGGGAGGGAGTAGAAAATGAAGGCTGTTTATTTGTTTTTTATTCTATTGTCTATCTCTCTTAGCACATTCTCGATTTCCTGGAGTACCTGTTTATTGGAAAAGCGTATTACCTCATAACCTCTCTGCTCGAGCCATTCGCTCCGCAAACTGTCATCGGCCGCCTGGCGCGGCTCTGCATGGTAAGCGCCATCTATTTCAATTACAAGTTTCTTCTCAACACAGGCAAAATCGACAATGTAATCGCCTATGGTATGCTGCCGGCGAAAATGGTAACCACAGCTTCTGGTTCTTCTCAGATAGTTCCACAGCAAGGATTCACACGGAGTCAAGTGGCGGCGGTTCTCCTTGGCAAAGGCCTTCAATATGGGATAAAGGCAGGGAGAAGCATCCTGAAATCCATAAGCTGTATCACCTTTTTTCATCAACAACACCCATCCCCCCTTTGATACCCTCCCCTTGGGAGGGACAGGGAGGGGCTTTACTTAGAATTTTGTTTGTAATACTTGATGAGTTTGGGCACTACCTCTTCCACGTTACCCACGATGACATAGTCGGCAATCTTGTTGATGGGAGCCTCGGGGTCGTTGTTGATAGAGATGATGATGCCTGAGTCCTGCATACCGGCAATGTGCTGAATCTGACCGGAAATACCACAGGCGATATATACCTTGGGATGAACGGTGACACCGGTCTGACCAATCTGGCGGTCGTGGTCTACCCATCCGGCATCGACAGCGGCACGGCTGGCACCAACCTCACCATGCAGCTCCTTGGCCAGTTGGAAGAGCTGGTCGAAGGCTTCCTTGCTACCTACACCGTAACCACCGGCTACCACGATGGGGGCACCCTTGAGGTTGTGCTTGGCAGCCTCGACATGACGGTCGAGAACCTTGACTACGTAGGCCTCGTCAGAGACATACTTGCTCACCTCGGGATAGACAACCTCACCCTTGGCGTTGCCCTCGTAGAGAGCTTTCTGCATCACGCCAGAGCGTACGGTGGCCATCTGAGGACGGTGGTCGGGATTGACGATGGTGGCCACGATGTTACCACCAAAAGCAGGACGAATCTGATACAACAGATTGTCGTAGTGCTTGCCGCTCTTCTTGTCGTCATAGTCACCAATCTCGAGCTGGGTACAGTCGGCTGTAAGACCCGATGTGAGTGATGAGCTCACGCGGGGACCCAGGTCGCGGCCAATCACAGTTGCACCCATCAGAGCTATCTGTGGCTGCTCCTCCTTGAAGAGGTTGACCATGATATCGGTATGGGGAGCCGAGGTGTAGGGGAAGAGACCCTCACCGTCGAACACGAACAACTTGTCAACGCCGTAGGGAAGAATCTGGTCTTCCACCTGGCCCTTGACGCCTGTACCGGCAACGACAGCGTGGAGCTCCACACCCAGTTCGTTGGCCAGCTTGCGGCCTTTAGTAAGCAATTCCTGAGAAACCTCGGCAACCTGTGTGCCTTCGACTTCGCAATATACAAATACGTTGTTCATATCCTTAACCTATAATCTTTTCGTCCAACAATTCCTTTACCAGACCCTCGACGTCGGCGTCGCTCGCTGTAAGGGTCTTGCTTTCCTTGGCCTGGAACACGATGTTCTTTACAGCCTTTACCTTGGTGGGTGAGCCAGCCAGACCACACTGTCCGGGGTCGCCATCGACGTCGGCTACCGACCACTGATTGAGGGTCAGATAGGGGCGCTCGTCATAGAGAGCAGACCAGGGCTCGTCGCCCTTGCGCTCCATAGGACAGGTGGCATACTTGTACTTCATCACCAGCTTGGCATTGCAGGGGCGGCAGGGAGCAGCGCTTCCGTTGACCGTTACCACTACAGGCAGAGGAGCCTCGACTGTCTCCACGCCACCGTCGATATGACGACGGATGGTGGCCTTGCCGTCTTCTACCTTGATGATTTCCTCTGCATAGGTCACCTGGTTGAGACCCAGCTTCTGGGCTACCTGAGGACCTACCTGGGCGGTATCACCGTCGATGGCCTGACGACCTCCGATAACGATATCTACATTGCCTATCTTCTTGATGGCTGTAGCCAGTGCATAAGAGGTAGCCAGGGTATCGGCGCCGGCAAACAGACGGTCGGTAAGCAGCCATCCGGTATCGGTGCCACGATAGAGGCCCTGACGGATTATCTCGCCGGCACGGGGGGGACCCATGGTGAGCACACCTACGGTGCTGCCGGGATTCTGCTCTTTCAGACGCAGAGCCTGCTCAAGGGCGTTCAAGTCTTCGGGGTTGAAGATAGCGGGCAACGCGGCACGGTTTACAGTGCCTTCTGCGGTCATCGCGTCTTTGCCCACATTTCTTGTGTCTGGTACCTGCTTTGCAAGTACAACAATGTTCAAACTCATAAAAAATATATTTAATTATATTGATTTTAATGCAAATACGGCGCAAAATTACAAATATTTTACAGCTTATGCAAATTAAAGAGAAAAAATTTGCACAGTCTTACGCAAACTGTGCACAAAGCGCAACTTTTGTGCAGTTTTTAGATAGCATCTCGGCGATGAGAGTCCGAAACTGTGCCATCAGCGCCACGCCATATATATAATAAGGTGTAATCACGGCGATTGTCACGACGACCTGGCAGCGGCGCGCGGAGGGAGCGGCGATGGGGTCGGTGCCCACACGGCTATGGGTTGAGGGAGCGGCAATGCCCTCTGCCCGCCCCACGCCCGCCTCCGCGCGGGGGCTCACCCGCGCAAATACTGCCGAGGGCCACACCATCCTCGTGGCGAAGCACGAAATAAGAATTGCGAGGCATGAAACGATGACGGCAAACCTGGATATACTCGTTTCGTGCCTTGATTTCAACTATAAGGTGGCTGCATCAATAATTACATGCCTCTGAGGAAACCTTACATCAAGCGGCGCCCTACTCTCCCCGCCCTCCATCACCGCGGTCTGGAGCACGGCAACAGCCACGATGGATGCCCAGAAGCAGGAGAAAACCGCCTAAATGGCGGTGCTGACAAGGGGTTCGCCACTTTTTGTCAGCAAGCCAATAGAAATTATAGAAAAATAATTTGCCATATCAGAATAAATGACGAAATTTGCAATAGTTATTGTCGTGTGCATAATGAATGACACACAGCGGTATCAGACAGAGACAATGTCTTACTTGAACAGAATATTATAACAAGATGTGTATACCATCTATGCCTTGCGAGATTTTCCACCGCCCCGCAAGGCTGTCATCGGGTAACAGCGGCAAACGGCTATCCATCATGCTTGCCGCCATCGTCTGCACCATCGCGTGCATGGCACAGCCGGCCTCACCCGCACATCACTACGAATTCAGAAAGTGGTTTCGCACATTGGCACAAAACCGCGTGGAGTACAACCGCTACAATGACAGCATCTTCCAGATACGCGACCACGACCAATGGACGAGGTTTCTACAGGTGCGGGCAAGGAAGAACCATGAGATAAACCTGTCTAACAGGCTGATTATCGACAGCATCAACCACGCCGTGACCGTAGGCGAGGTGCTCAACGACCACAGCCTCTACAGCGAATTCATCAGAGCTTTCACCCTGGATTATCTGAGAGCCGGCAAGGCCGACCCCTTCAACACGCTTACCCTCTGCAACGCCATGCAACGCTACAGCGATCACCAACCCGACAGCCTGCGCATGGACAACTGGCTGCATCTGTGGCGGGGAGTGGCTTATTTCCACATCTTCAGTCTCGACAACGACACCACGACGCTCCGTACTTCATACAACCACTTCAGAGCGGTGCTCGGCAAGGAGAGCGAGAGATTTCCCGCCTACAAGCAGTGTCGCGTCACAGCCCTCTACAACCTGTCGAGCTTTGCTTGGTTCAACAGCAAGATAATGACCGTAAGACAGTTGCGCACGAACATGCGCACCATGCGCCTCATGCTCAATGACACGACCATCCACATCTCTCCGAGTATGATGGCGAGACTGAAGAACAAGGCAGAAAGGATGGACGAGCTGCTGATACGCAACGTGTATCTCTACGACAGCACCATGATGAAGAGCCAGGAGGCCACATGGCTTATGACCAAGTTGGTAAAGAGCTACAAGAAAAAGAAAAACATGGACGACGAGCAGTATATGAACATGCTGCTCATGCAGGTAAGGCTCCAACAAATCACCGCAAAGGAAGCTCTGGACGCCTACAAGAGCCGGTATGCCCGCAACTGGAACCTGATAAAGGGCGTAAGGCTCAACGACGAGGAGTTCATGGACTTCATCCAGCAGTATTACTCGATACTCTACCTCAACGACATTGCCGATATCCCCTACAGAGAGAAGCGCCGTACGGTCAAACTGCTGTGCGGACATATTGTAACGGCGTTCAGAAACCGCCACGATGACCAGCACTCCACCCAGTTTGTAAAGATGCTCAAGACACTGGTCGTCTACGAGCGCATCACGCGATACCTGAAGCCCGAAGAGAGGGTCGACTTCCTCGAAGAGCTCATCGTGACGACCGACTTGCCCACCTATGCCCACTCGGTGCACGTGGCAGAGATAGCCACGACCATCATCAGCGCCATGGTGAAGAAAGAACCGCAGCTGCTGGTAGGCTACCTGGGCTGTCAGAACGCGCGCAACGTGACCAGGCACAAGAAGCTGTTCGTGGAATACATGCGCAGGGCGGCAGAGTTTCACGACTTGGGCAAGACTATCATGGTTCCCGTGGTCAACAACGACTTCAGACCGCTCACCGATATGGAGCGCAAAATTATACAGGGGCATCCGCGTCGCGGACTGCGGTTTCTGGAGCTCGACCCACGACTGGCGCCATTCCACGATGCCATTCTGGGTCACCACAAGTGGTACAACGGCAAAGGAGGTTACCCTGCAGACTTCGACAACACCCGCTCGCCTTACCGCCTGCTCATCGACATACTCACCCTGAGCGACTGCCTGCAGGCAGCTACAGAGCGCATAGGCCGCAACTATAAGAACCCGAAGACATTCAACACCGTAATCAACGAGTTCCGCCAAGAAGCCGGCACCCGATACAACCCCCAGGTGGTAGAGTTTATAGACCGTCATCCGGAGTTGGCCAACAGGCTCAGATGGCTGCTCACCGACGGATGGCTGGACATCTACTACATGATATACAAGAAGTATTTTGCCAATACCGACAAGCAGTAGCACCCCACCGCCAGCCACCATCGTCCCAGCCAGCCATCGCCCCGCAGCCGGCTGAGCAGGAGTGACAGCGGGGATGACGATTTGTCACATAATTTTGTAGGAAAAGCTGAAATTAAATGTGCAGAATGGATAGGGCATCATACATTAATGTTGGTGCCCAGACATGAAAAAGCCACTAGGATATTAGAGTTGTCAACTGGCTATTCTTGGAATGATGCCCAAGAGAGTATGACCATCAACACTCCCAACGGTATTTTCGAGCTGAAAGGGATGAACAGTTTGACATATAAAGGCAAACAACATACCTTAATGGGAATACCATTGGAGAAAGTTTATCATCAGAAAAGGGTAGAAGAAAGCTTATTCAATAGTAATGATTTCGTGCCAACCCTACCAAATAATCAGATAGTCACCCAAGGTTTCTATGATACAATTAAAAACTTTGTAGATACGGTAGAAGGGAAAAAAGTATCATCAATACAATCTTTAGAAGCGTTTATCGACACTTATAAGTTGTTAGAATCAATTCGTTCAATTCAAAATAAGCAATAGATATGGTAAAGCAAATTGTATTTTTAGTTCTTTCTGTTATGGCTTTGAGTTCTTGCTCTACAGAGCAAAATGCAATGGAGCCAATCAGAATGAGTGACGTAATAAGTTCGGGCTGCACCTCTTCCTTTTCTGCAAAAGAAAGTCATCCGGAATATTATGAAAGTGAAATGGAGAAGTCTCCAAATATGGTTCTCTCGGTGGATGCAAAAGGGGCAGGTCATTTCAATGTGACTGACCTCCGAGGAAACTGTGCGTTAAATGGTTTTAGACCTCAGGTTAGTTCACAAGCCAACTCAATCTGTATCGTTTTGGTTCCATTGGGCGACCCCACTGTTGAAGCTGACTGTATGTGCCACTATAATGTGAGTTTTAAGCTGTCAAATTTAACAAATGACAGTTATCATTTGGCAGTCTATCTCTCTGATTTCGCAGGCAAATATGATTCAACCCAACCGCTTTATGAAGGAAAAGTCTCTTTTCTGGCCTTTATCTCGTTAGATTTTTCTCCAACCTTTTCTTGTCCTAATGATACGCCATTGTCAACAGCCCAGGCACTCACCATTCTTATGGGACAAATTTTACCATTCTCATCTTCCGATCTTGCACCACGCATTTCCTTGCCATCAATAGCAATAACGCCCTTATATTTTCCGTATAAATCTTGTACCCATTCACGAAATCCTGCCTCAAATTCCTTGGGATTTATGATGGAAAAAACGCGATTAAATGTATCATGACTAGGTATTTCTTCAAGGCCTTTTATTCTGGACTTGAAAAAATCTATATGGGCAATACCAAATTCTTCTATTTCATTCCAACTTTCAGCACCACCTATAATCGCGGCTAAAGTGATATAAATGATACTTTCAAGACTGTGTTTTTGAAGATGATTACGACGCGGATCTTGGATATTGTTCAATATAATCGAGATATTCATGCTTTTTTGGGGAGTAAAGGTAATACTTTTTTAGGAAATACCTTTGATTATCATGGAGAAAAGTAATGCATCGGCCCTGGTCTCGGTCGGCGCGTGTGTGCGTTTCGGTCGGCGCGCGTGCTCACACCGACCGATGCGCGATGACCATCAAACTTCTTTGACACGACAAAGGAGTCTTTTTGATACGACCTATCTGCGTGATATAATTGAGCGTAACCATCTACGCAATCCAGAAGGATTGAAGGAATTGGTGCGTGTGCTTGCCTCGGGCATTGGTTCATCAACCAATCCAACGAGAATAGCCAATACCTTTCAATCTGCACAAGGAGTAACCATAAAAAGGGGGTGTGTCAAAAGTCAAACAAGCGGGCTGTTTAAACTTTTGACACACCCCCTATAAAAATATTGTCTCACAAGGATGCTAGCCACCCATTATTGAACAACAACTTTCTTCACGCTACCATCGCTATACTTCACGATATTCAATCCCTTGGTTGGACCTACCAATCGCTGACCATTTACTGAATAGCGAGCTACCTCCTCAACATCGGTAGAAGTTGTAGTCTTGTCGATGCCTGTTGCGTCGAACTCTACTATGTTCTCAAAGTAGTCGCCAAAGAGAGAGAGCCAGTAATCATCACGAGTTCCCATTGGTACATAAAGTGTGCATTTCTTGGCATCAACTTCTCCGAATACATTACTACCTATTTTTGGTACTTTCTCTGCATATACATAAATAGAAGTTAATCCACTACAGCCTTGGAATGCGCGATTGCTTAACTCGGTAATACCAGCAGGAAGGTTTAAACTCGTTAATCCGCTACAGCCATAGAATGCTTCATCGCCTATTGAGGTAATACCAGCAGGAAGGGTTAAACTCGTTAATCCGATACAGCCACTGAATGCGTAAGAGTCTATTAAGGTAATACCAGCAGGAAGGGTTAAACTCGTTAATCCGATACAGCCATAGAATGCGCCATTGCTTATCTCGGTAATACCAGCAGGAAGGGTTAAACTCGTTAATCCGCGACAGCCACTGAATGCGCCAACGCCTATTGAGGTAATACCAGCAGGAAGGTTTAAACTCGTTAATCCGCTACAGCCATAGAATGCTTCAGAGCCTATTGAGGTAATACCAGCAGGAAGGGTTAAACTAGTTAATCCGCTACAGCCATAGAATGCGTTCCAGCCTATTGAGGTAATACCAGCAGGAAGGGTTAAACTCGTTAATCCGCGACAGCCTTGGAAAACATAATTACCTAAAGTAGTTACGTTAGATGGTATTTCGATACTTGTGATCTCTTTATCATTTATATAATATTTAATACCACAATCTACATCTATATAAGGATGACCTTTTATTAAATATGTGTCTAAATTATCATTTATACAAAATCTAACCTCTTTTAATCCGCTACAGCCCCAGAATGCGCCTTTGCTTATCTCGGTAATACCAGCAGGAAGGGTTAAACTCGTTAATCCGCTACAGTCATAGAATGCGCAATCGTCTATCTCGGTAATACCAGCAGGAAGGTTTAAACTCGTTAATCCGCTACAGCCATAGAATGCGTCATAGCCTATCTCATCATTATAAGTATAATAATATCTATTATTATAATTATCATTATAATAGCAATCCCCACCTCCTACAATCTTTGCCTCAGACAAATCTAATACAGAAAGCTTTCCGTCAGTAGAATTACCTATATAATCTCTTCCAGCCATCTCACGAATCATCCTCAAATCCGTACCATTTATCTTACCAATAATCTTCAAATTGGTAATCTTATACTTTTTACTACTTGCAATTCTATCAGGCAAAGTACCAGCCTTTTTCAACTGAATGGTGATTTGCCTTGTAATCAAGTCGTTATCTGCAGCATAAAGCGACAAACAACCAAGCAACATAAACATCAAGGTAAAAAAACTACCTCTTTTAATAATTTGTTTCATAACTATTCTTTTTTAATTTACCACAGTGCAACTTTGCCTGCTATTCCCAAGTCAATAGTTGCTGTAACTACACCCAATGCCTTAAACACTCTTCTCATAGTTGGAATAGTTATACTATAACCTCTTTCCAATCGAGAAATCTGCGCTCTTTTCACTCCGATACGCTCGCCAAGTTGTTCTTGCGTCAAGTTTTGTTCTATACGAGCTTTTTTGATAGCTTCGCCCAGTCTGTAAGCATGTAATGCTTCATCCACATCACTTTCGAAAGCGTCACGTTTTGGAGTGCCAATTTTTCCGAAATGCTTGTCAAGAACATCATCTAATGGAGTAAGATTCATCTGTGCCATAATTACTTATTTTTGAAATATTCTTTTCTGATTGCTTCTGCTTTCGCTATTTCCTTACTTGGTGTCTTTTGAGTTTTCTTGATAATACCGTGAGTGGCAATCACCAATGTCTCTTTGTCCCTATCCCAAAAGGCAAAAAGCCGATAAGCAGTCTTATTATATAATGTACGGAACTCCCATATCTCCGAATTTTCTAACTTCTTGAAAAGTTCCTTGTTGCGTTCTCCTCCTGCAACACGCTTGATGTTGTAGTATATCTTGTAAGATACCGCTTCAGGTAAACTCTCAATGAAGTCCTGTGCCTCGTCTGTCAAGACAAGTCGGAAGATATTTTGTGCCATATTATTCTTTTTGGTTGACAAAGATACTCATATTGTTTCATAAAAAAGAAACATCTGCGATAAAAAGCCATCTTATGCTACATTTTTAACTTTTTAGCTACATATAATTGCGCATCAAGAACTAACAGGCAGGTTGCGAAGTACATTTGTAAACTCAGTTGAAATCATCTAAATCATAACTGAAAATAAATCATAAAAGATAAACTGCATTTTTGTAAGTCGAAGTTTTTGTTGTACTTTTGCAACCGACAAGAGTTGTTTGACAAGCAAACGTATGCGCATTGCAGAAATTAGAACCATTGCTAAATCATTACCTCCATTGAGGTGAAACACTCATAAATCGCTCATTCTAAGCTATTCGGCAGTTTTTAGCGTAATTTTAACGGAAAAGAGAAGAAGAAGAATCCGAAAATTCATACTTTTGCACCATATATAACTGATGGCACACACCTATGGTACGCCATCAACCCAAAACTACAACAGACATGGAAGAAAACAAAGCTCGAATTATGGTCGTCGACGACGAACAGGACCTCTGCGAAATCCTGAAGTTCAATCTTGAGACCGAAGGATATCAGGTAGCTACCGCATACTCGGCAGAAGAGGCGCTGGAGAAGAATCTGGCGCGCTTCGACCTGCTGCTTCTCGACGTGATGATGGGCGGCATGGATGGGTTTGCAATGGCAGAGAGGCTGAAGTCCAACCCCGAGACAGCCCACGTACCCATCATCTTCCTCACCGCCAAGACCGATGAAAACGACAAGGTCAACGGACTCAATCTGGGTGCCGACGACTATATCGCCAAGCCATTCTCCATACGCGAAGTGATGGCACGCGTAAGGGCGGTGCTCCGCCGCTCGGGCGAAAAGAGCGTCGGACAGCAGATACTGAAGTTCCGCGGGCTCGAAGTCAACCTCGACAAAAAGACCGTGAGCATCGACGGCGAAGACATCCCCTTCAGCAAGACCGAGTTTGAACTCCTGGCGCTGCTGTTGCGTGAGCGTGGCCATGTCTTCTCCCGCCAGGAACTCATCAACCGCATCTGGCCCAAAGACGTGCTGGTGCTCGACCGCACAGTCGATGTCAACATCACCCGCATGCGCAAGAAGATTAAGGACTATGCCCACCACATCGTGACAAGGCTGGGTTACGGCTATTTCTTTGAAGAGTAACACTATGAGAAGACCCACGGTAGGACAGAAGTTGTTTGTAGGCGTCATCGCCGTGTTTCTGGTCTTCGCCAGCACGTTCATCGTGTATCAGCAGGCGAGGGAGAAACAGTTCAAGATAGACGCTCTCAACATCAGGCTGCAGGACTTCAACGACCGCATGGCCGACGAAATCCACGACGGTGTCATCGCCACCGAGCGGGAGTACAGCGACTATGTGCGCCGGCACCATGCACCGGGACTGAGAGTGACCCTCATCCGTCCGTCGGGCGTAGTAATCTATGACAACTGGTCCAAGCGCAAAGCCCACATTGGCAACCACGCCTCGCGCCCTGAAGTCAAGCAGGCGCTCGAGCATGGCACGGGCTCTACCGTCGAGCGCAGCAGCAACACGATGAAGGGCTACTTCTTCTACTCGGCGTCCTACTACCCCGACGACAGCCTCATCGTGCGCAGCGCTTTGCCCTACAACCACGACCTGGCCAAATCGCTCCAGGCAGACCAGCATTACCTGTGGTTTGCATTGGCTGCAATCTTCATATTGGTCATCATACTCTACCACTTCGCACACAGGCTGGGCAAGAACATATCCACGTTGCGCGCCTTTGCCATCAGGGCGGGTCACAACGAGTCGCTGGAGACCGAGGAGCTCATCAACTTCCCCAACGACGAACTGGGAGAGATAGCCGAGAAAATCATCAAGATATACAAACAGCTGCAGCACACCCGCCGGGAGCAGGATGTGCTCAAGCGGCAGCTCACCCAGAACATTGCCCACGAACTCAAGACTCCTGTGGCAAGCATCCAGGGCTATCTGGAGACCATCCTCGACAACCCCAATGTCGACGATGCCATGCGCCAGCAGTTTCTGGAGCGCTGTTATGCCCAGAGCCAACGCCTCACGTCACTACTGCAAGACATATCGACGCTCAACAAGATGGACGACGGCGTCCAGATGATGGACTTCACCGATGTCGACGTGGCGCAGCTCGTGGCGGGCATCGCCAAGACCACCGCCCTACAACTGGAGCAGAAGGGAATGAAGGCAGTGGTAGACTTGCCCGAACGGCTCGTCATCCACGGCAACCAGAGTCTGCTCTACAGCATCTTCCGCAACCTCACCGACAACGCCATAGCCTATGCCGGCGAGGGCACCACCATCCAGCTGAGCGCCCATGACGAGGGCAGCCAGTGGCGGTTTGTCTTCAGCGACAACGGAGTGGGCATCGAGCCTCAGCATCTGTCACGCATATTCGAGCGCTTCTACCGAGTAGACAAGGGGCGCAGCCGGAAGATGGGCGGCACAGGGCTCGGGCTCGCCATCGTCAAGAACGCCGTGGGGCTGCACGGTGGCTCCATCACCGCCACGTGCCCCGCTGAAGGTGGAATGAGATTTGAATTTACCCTAAACAAGTAACAATACAAGAACAAACAACATGAAGACTATCACCGCAACACCCCTACAGTCGCGCGAGATAGCCCGGCTCATCATGGTGGCCATGAACTACGAGTGCTGCCAGTACTTCGCCGGCGACAACCATACGCTCGACGAGTTTGAAGACATGATGACCGCTCTGGTAGAGCGCACCGACAGTCAGTACAGTCATCTCAACACGCTGGTAGCCCTCGACGGCGACGACATCGCCGGCATCTGCGTGAGCTATGATGGCGGACAGCTGCACCAATTGCGTCAGGCGTTCATCAGAGAGGCCCTCCACCGCTTTGGCCGTGACTTCTCTGCCATCGACGACGAAACCCAGGCTGGCGAACTCTATATCGACAGCATCTGTGTGAAGCCCGAATACCGCGGCAAGGGCATTGCCTCGCAGCTCATCGAGGCTACCATAGACAAGGCACGCACCCTGGGACTGCCGGCAGTAGGTCTGCTCGTAGACAAGGGCAACCCCAAGGCCGAGAAGCTCTACTCCCGCATAGGTTTTGTGCATGTGGACGACTCTGCTTGGGGCGGACACGCCATGAAGCACATGCAATACAAGCTGTAAGGCCATCCCGGCTGGCTGGGAGATGACCCCGGCGACGCTGGAGCAAAACTATACGACACAGAAGACTATCTATACGAGATGGGGGAAAACCACTGGCATTGTGCCTTTGGTTTTCCCCCATTTTCTGTTGATTGCTGTCCAGACTGTGATGGACGCTGGAACGGTCCTGACTATGGGCAGGACCTGTGCGGTCATTTCTGCGCTTTTTCCCAGTCCTCCCACTCTCGCATAGCCTGTTGCCAGTCGGTCTGCTCGCCGCTTTCCACTGCCTGGCGCTGGCGTTCAGCCTCATCGCGGGCACGGTCGCGGGCACGCTTAGCCTTCATATAGGCAATAGTGGCGTCGTCGAGTATCTGAATGGCACCACGGTCGAGCGCGGCCTGCAGTTCGTCTTCGCCGAAAGCACGGCCAGGCTCGTTGAAGTCAGAGATGTTGAACTCGTAATTGACTCTGAGTTCATGTCTTACCTGCTTCTGCTGGGCGCGGTTACCTGCGTTCTTCAGTCTGAGCAGTTTGGCTATTTGAATGATTTCAGTCTGTGAGAATTTGTTTCTTCCCATGCTTCATTCTACTTATTTCAGTTCCAGTTCTATCACCTTGTCTATCTCGGTGGGCACCTCGTTGAGCAACAGAGTGATGCCGTCGCCGCTCTTGGCCATCTTGACAGGTCTACGGGTGACGAAGTCGACAGCGCTCTTTATCTTCTTGTTGCCAGTGGGGAGGAAGAGGCCCTTGTCCTTGAGGTCGAGGATGTGCACATAGAGCTTATTGCCCTTCTGGGTGATCACGCCCCAGTTGTGGGGAGCCACGATGCCCGCACGGCAACCATAGATGGTCTCGCCGTAGGTCTTCATCCACTCACCCATTTCGGCCAGACGACTCACGGCCACCTCCGGGAGATTGCCGTCGGGCTGAGGGCCGATGTTCATGAGCAGGTTGGCGTTCTTGCCAGCAGCGCGGACGAGATACTGCACCAGTGTCTTCTTGTTTTTATAGTTCTGGTCGGTAATCTTATAACCCCACATACCGTTCATGGTCTCGCAGGTCTCGAGGGGCAGACGGCTGATGTCCTGGCCAGAGAGTCCGGCGGTGTTCTCACCAGGCAGGTCGCGCTCGAAGATTTGCATATCCTCACCATCGAAAGGAGTGACGTGGTGGTTGTTGCCGACGAGACAGGCGGGCTGCAGACCGTGGATGAGGGCATACTGCTCGGGCAGCTGCCAGTCAAAGTTGGGGTCTTCCTTGTGGTCCCACCATCCGTCAAACCAGATGGCACCAATCTTGCCATAGTTGGTAAGCAGCTCGGTCAGCTGGTTGTTCATAAACTGGTAATAGCTCTTCCAGTCGCCCTTAGCGCTGGGTCGTCCGGTACCTCTTCCGGTGCGTCCCCAGGGGTAGTCCTCGCGATACCAGTCCAGATGCGAGTAGTAGAGATGGAGAGCGATGCCCTGGCGATGACACTCGTCGGCGAGTTCCTTGAGAATGTCACGCTTGAAGGGAGTGCCGTCTACAATATTATAATTGCTGTACTTGGTCTTGAACATAGAGAAACCCTCGTGATGACGAGTGGTGAAGCAGATGTACTTGGCACCCGACGCTTTGATAGCGCTGACCCACTTGGCAGCGTCAAACTCAGCGGGGTAGAAACCTTTGGCGAGCTTCGCATACTCATGATAGTTCAGGTTCTTGTTGGTCATAGTCCACTCGCCAGTGGCAAGCATACTGTAGAGCCCCCAGTGGAGGAAGACACCAAAGCCCATGTCGCGGAATTCCTTTCTGGCCTGCAGATTGTCTTCGGTGGGTTCATACTTGGCGCTTGCCGATGTGGCAGTAAGCAGCAGTGCTGTCAGCGCGATAGCTACTCTCTTGAAGTTAGGCATTTTCATGTAATTTTTAATTATAGTTTGTGTCATTTCTGTGACTTCTCCTGTGCGCCCCACCCCGTTGCGCGGCGACGGAGCCATGCTTGCGGGCGCGGGCCAGAGGCTGGGCGGGCGACCGACTGTTGCCGGCAGAGCCACGGGGCGGCTCATTCCGCCTCTCCTTACCGATGCTCTCCGAGCTACGGTCCCCTCTTCTGAGCGAGAGGCATGGGGCTGGTTTGGGAATTCAAAAATACACTCTTTATCTGTAACCTGCAAGTTTTTAGGTTAAAATTCTTCCCATGGAGGAAAAAAATAGGGCAAACGCGATGTAGTTCAGAAAAAAACATATACATTTGCCAAGATTTATAATCAACATCATCTAACTTGTCATGAACACAAAACAATTATCGCCTGCCAAGAAGACCATCGTGGGTGTGCAGTTTCTCTTCGTAGCCTTTGGTGCTACGGTGCTGGTACCCCTTCTTATTGGCATCAATCCCGCCACGGCACTCTTCACCGCCGGTGTGGGCACCCTCATCTTCCATGTTGTCACCAAGGGGCGCGTGCCTATCTTTCTGGGCAGCTCGTTTGCCTTTATCGCCCCTATCATAGCCGCCACCCAGCAGTGGGGACTCCCCGGAACCATAGCCGGACTCACCAGCGTGTCGCTTGTCTACTTTGTGATGAGCGCTCTGGTCAAGTGGCAGGGGCGCAAACTGCTCGACAGGCTCTTTCCGCCGGTGGTGATAGGCCCCGTCATTATCCTCATCGGCCTCTCGCTCTCGGGCAGTGCCGTCAACATGGCTAAAGACCACTGGCTGCTCGCCTTCGTATCGCTTATCACCGCCATACTGGTGCTCACGCTCTGCCGCGGACTGATGAAGTTGGTGCCCATACTCTCGGGCGTGGCAGTGGGATATATCGTGGCGGTGTGCATGGGCGAGGTCGACTTCACGGGCGTGGCCAATGCCTCATGGATAGCCATGCCGGTGGCTTTTGACACTATCACCCACTTCAGCTGGAGCCCCTTCCTCTACATGATGCCCGTAGCCATAGCGCCGGTGATAGAGCATATCGGCGATGTCTATGTGGTGAGCGCCGTGGCAGACAAGGATTTCGTCAAAGACCCTGGTCTCCACCGCACCATGCTTGGCGACGGTCTCGCCTGTCTGTGTTCCGCGTTTCTTGGAGGACCTCCCGAGACCACCTATTCGGAAGTGACAGGAGCCATGTCTATCACCAAGGTGACCAGCCCGGCCGTGATACGCATCTCTGCCCTTACCGCCATCTGCTTCTCTGTCGTGGGTAAGCTCAGCGCGCTGCTCCAGTCTATCCCCCAGGCCGTGCTGGGCGGCATCATGCTGCTGCTCTTCGGCACCATAGCCAGCGTGGGCGTGCAGAACCTGATGCAGCACCGCGTGGACATGAACGACACGCGCAACGTGATAATCATCTCCGTGATGCTCACTATGGGCCTCGGCGGCGCCGTGCTCTCCGGAGGCTCGTTTGCCATCTCGGGCATAGGTCTGTCGGCGGTCATCGGCGTGGTGCTCAATCTGGTACTGCCCAAGACCAAGGCAGAGGAAAAGTAGACCATCCAGACACAGACCGTGACGGCCCACACCCCCTCATACACCCACCCCACCACCGCAGCGGCAAGGACTGCGGTGATGGCGGGCAGGTAGGCTAATCCTAACAATTAAAGTATATCTATCCATTAACGTTTAACTAAAAACAATGAGTACACTGACTATTGCAATCATCATCGTTTTTGTGTTCGGCTATCTGCTTATCGCGCTCGAGAGCCTGACACGTGTCAACAAGGCAGCCATAGCGCTGCTTATGTTTGTGGCGTGCTGGACGCTGTTCATGATAGACCCGGCAGCCTACATCAACGGATGCGGCTCCGACATCGCCAACCAGGTGAGCGCCGTCATCGAGCACCATCTGGGCAGCACCTCTACCACC
Organism: Prevotella sp. P5-64; assembly: GCF_002251285.1. NCBI lineage: Bacteria > Pseudomonadati > Bacteroidota > Bacteroidia > Bacteroidales > Prevotellaceae > Prevotella > Prevotella sp. P5-64. The sequence goes on along the minus strand of NZ_NPJK01000038.1, from coordinate 11,479 downwards.
CTGTTCTTCCTCATGGGAGCGATGACCATCGTCGAGGTGGTCGACCAGAACGGTGGCTTCAACTGGGTGCGCGGCGTGATGCAGACCCGCAGCAAGAGAGCGCTGCTATGGCGCATCAGCATCGCCACATTCTTCCTATCAGCCATACTGGACAACCTCACCACCAGCATCGTCATGGTGATGATACTGCGCAAGCTGGTCGAAGACCGCCCCACGCGCATCATCTACGCCTCGATGGTCATCATAGCCGCCAACTCGGGCGGCGCGTTCTCGCCCATAGGCGACGTGACCACCATCATGCTCTGGAACAAGGGCGTGGTGACAGCCCTCGGCGTAATCAGCGAACTGCTCATCCCCTCGCTCATCTCGATGGTGGTGCCCGCCTTTATCCTGCAGTTTACCCTCAAGGGCACGCTGGCCGAGGCTGACGACAGCACCAAGACCGAGACCGCAGAGCTCGACTTCACCGAGTCGCAGCGCCGCATCGTGTTCTATGTGGGCGTAGGCGGACTCATCTTCGTGCCCATCTTCAAGGCCATCACCCATCTGCCTCCCTTTGTGGGCATCCTCCTCGTACTGGGCACCCTGTGGACCGTCACCGAGGTCTTCTACCGCCATCTGCGCCAGAAGAGCGACCGCTCGAGCATGCAGAAGCGTGTGGCTACGCTGCTCTCGCGCATCGACCTCTCTACCATACTCTTCTTCCTTGGCATCCTCATGGCTGTGGCCTGTCTCGAGCAGACCGGCGTGCTGGTAGCCTTGGGCGAGACGCTCAACGACGTATTCCAGGGCAACCACTATCTCGTCACCGGCGTGATAGGCGTGCTGTCGAGCATCGTCGACAATGTGCCCCTCGTGGCAGGATGTATGGGCATGTATCCCGTGGCACCCACAGGCGACATGGCAGTCGACGGCATCTTCTGGCAGCTGCTGGCCTACTGTGCCGGAGTGGGCGGCTCGATGCTCATCATCGGTTCGGCTGCAGGCGTAGTGGTCATGGGCCTCGAGCGCATCTCCTTCGGATGGTACATGCGCCGCATCACATGGATAGCCTTTGTGGGCTATATCGCCGGCATCATGGCCTATGCCCTCATCCGCACCTTCATCATGCCCGTGGCGCTCTAAGCCATCGGGGCTGGTTCCCCATACTACAGCAGCGCCTGTCAGCGCCGCCCTCATGACCCCAGCCGGGGCATCCTCGACCAAGCAGGATGCCCCGGCTGTCTGTTTGGCAGATTTGGCTGGCAGCGGCGTGGGCTGGGAGGGCATCGACAGCGGCATCGCCATCAGAAATGTCCGCGCCGGATCCGACTCTGGCGGCGAGGAGGTCATCTGGGCTGGCTCGTATCAATAGGCACGAGCCCACGTATCATACGTTACGAGCTCACGTGCCTTATGTCACGAGCCTTCGTATCATACGTTACGAACCACGAGAGCCAATCGCGGCGGGCGCAAAGCAGCTCACTGTGAGCGCAATGGCGAATGGAGAAGAAAGTCAACACGACTGGTTCTTCCGGGGAGGCAGACCGTCTGCGCGTCGGGGCGCCCCGTGATAGCCGATAGGCTGTCATGAAAGACGGGAAAACGCACTCGCCACAGCCATCATCAGCGACGGGAAGAATAGCGGGGATGAAACGTGCGGGGAGAGCAGCCGGGGGAAAAGCCTGGGGCAAAAAAAATCCAGGGGAACGGCTCTTCCCCTGGATATCTCTCGTGGCGGTATGCCCGAGAGCAATGGTATGGCGTCTATGCGTTGACTTTGGCGAGATACTTGTCCATGAGCCACTGCTTCTGTTCAGGGATAGTCATGTGGCTGTTGTCCAGAAGTATGGCATCGTCGGCCTGGCGCAGTGGAGATACCTCGCGGTGGGAGTCGATGTAGTCGCGCTCCTGCACATTCTTAAGGATATCGTCGTAGTCGGCCTCCATACCCTTGGCCTTGAGCTCATCGTAACGGCGCTGGGCACGCACCTCGGCCGAGGCGGTGACAAAAATCTTGAGTTCGGCATCGGGGAAGACGGTGGTGCCGATGTCGCGGCCGTCCATCACGATGCCCTTGTCGCGACCCATGGCCTGCTGCTGCTCGACCATGGCTGAGCGCACAAAGGCGAGCGTGGCCACGGGGCTCACATGCGAACTCACCTCGATCGAACGTATCTCGCGCTCTACCAGAGAGCCGTTGAGATAGGTGTCGGGGCGTCCTGTCTCGGCGTTGAACTTGAAGGTAATCTGTATCTGCGGCATCAGCTGCTGCAGGCGCTCGCTGTCTATGCTGCCGTCGGCACCGAAGAGTCCCGCACGGAGGGCATAGAGGGTCACAGCACGATACATGGCGCCCGTATCGACATAGACATAACCTATCTCGCGAGCCAGGTCTTTGGCCATGGTACTCTTGCCACACGACGAGTGGCCGTCGATGGCTATCACAATTTTCTTCATATATATAATATTATAATGTATAAGCTGCATTGATGACGAGCGACGAGCTCGACACATGATACTTACCATAGGCGATGCCTATCTTGAACCGCTCGAGTGACAGTCCGGCACCCAAGGACAGTCCGGCGCCGTGGCTGCTCTCTTCGTCGTCGCCGCTCACTATCTTCATCTCGTTGGCACGGCGCATATTGTATCCAGCGGCCACGTAGATGTTATCGGAGAGCAACACGTCGACGCCCAAGACCCAGTGGTAGATGAACTTGTAATCCCAATGGTTCATGTCGACCATCGTGGCAGAGATGCGGAAAGGCGTATGCTCGATGCGCTTGCTGGCTCCGAGCTGCACATCGATGGGCATCGACTCATAGTCGTCGTTGTAGGCTTTGAGCTGACCTCCCAGGTTCTTGGCGACCAGCGACAGCGACCACTCCCGGTCGGCGTCGTAGTAGTTGAGACCCAAGTCAAATCCAGCCGCAATGGAGTTGTAGTCGCCGATATACGACGTCACCATGCGGGCGGTGATACCTCCCGCCAGGCGGTCGGTAAGCAGATAGGCAAAGGTGGCGGAGAGGGCAAGGTCTTTGGCGGAGAACTCGCCAGTCTGCACGTTGCTCGCATCGGTACGCCGCATCGTTCCATAGTTGATGTACTGCGCCCCGAAACCCAGTGACGCGCGGTCTGCCAATACCAAGGAGTAAGATGCACTGAGCATATTGGCACCCGACATGTAGTTCATATAGTTGAAACCGATGGTCTTGTCGCTCACCGATGAAAGCAGGGCGGGATTGTGGAAGGCAAGAGAGGCATCGTCGTCGGTCAGCGTGATGTTGTCGCCACCCAACGCCGCAGCATGCGCACTCACCGGCAGTCGCAGAAAGTTGTATGCTGTCTGGCTCTCCTGTGCCCGGCATGACAGAGCTAACAGTAAAAGCAGGAGAGTAAATGTACTTTTTTTCATCTATTTACCTGATTATTTCGCAAAGTTACGAGTTTTTTCAAAAAACTGAGTTAAATTTGCATATGAATTAATGCAGACGACACAAAATAATTGCCGACAATGGACAAAGCATCTCATACCAACTCTGGCGACATCGACAGCAAGCGCCTTCCGAGCTTCCTGCTGGGTGTGGTGCTTGCCCTGTCCATCCTCTACGTCGCCCTCGAGTACACCTCTATATCCCAGCCCTACCCGACCGACGACTCGCTCGACGAGATGGTGCAGGACATAGACATGCAGACTCCCGCCACCCAGCCAGACATGATGGCTGCCACCCAGCCCGACAAGCCGGTGACCACACAGGTCAAGGCGGTAGACAAGGAGGTGGACTCGCAGACCGACGAGGCCAAAGACAACAGTGCCGAGGGGCCCACCTTAGTGACAGGCGGCGACGAGGCTCTCACGGACAAGGCCCATGTGAGCGAGGCCATACCCCAAACTCCTGCCGACGACAAGCCCATCCACTTCAGGGTGGTCGAGCAGATTCCACAGTTTGAGGGCGGCATGGAGGCGTTCACCAAATGGCTCACGCAGAACCTCTGCTATCCCGCCGAAGCCCAGCGGGGCGGCATACAGGGCAAGGTGGTGGTGTCGTTTATCATCAACCGCGATGGCAGCATATCCTCGCCCAAGATAGAGCAGTCGGTACATCCGCTGCTGGACCGCGAGGCGATGCGCGTGGTCAAGATAATGCCCCGGTGGAAGCCCGGCAAGGAGAACGACAAGCCCTGCCGCACGCTATTCGCCATCCCCATAGTGTTCCAGTTGTAGAATCCCTAAAACAAGATAATTATGATGACAGCCGACGAAATTCTTGCCAAGTTCAATGAATTCCTTGAGCATCTGCCTTATGACAGAAAACCGTTTAGTCTTTATGAACCCGTCAAGTATGTACTCTCTCTGGGTGGCAAACGCATCCGTCCCACGCTCATGCTGCTGGCGTACAATCTCTACAAGGACGACCCTGAGTCTATCCTTATGCCCGCCTGCGCCCTGGAGACCTACCACAACTATACACTGCTCCACGACGACCTGATGGACAATGCCGACCTGCGCCGCGGTCACATGACCGTGCACCGCCGTTGGGACGCCAACACCGCCATACTCAGCGGCGACTCCATGCTGGTGCTCGCCTATCAGCGCATGGCCCAGTGCCGTCGCGACAAGCTGGCCGACGTGCTCAACCTCTTCACCGAGACGGCTCTGGAGATAGGCGAAGGTCAGCAGTATGACATGGAGTTCGAGCAGCGCAATGATGTAACAGAGGCAGAGTACATCGAAATGATACGCCTGAAGACCAGCGTGCTGCTGGCGTGCGCGCTGAAGATTGGCGCGCTGCTTGCCGACGCTCCCGAGGCCGACTGTGACAACCTCTACCGCTTCGGCGAAAAGATAGGACTGGCCTTCCAGCTGCAGGACGATTTCCTCGATGTCTATGGCGATACCAAGGTGTTTGGCAAGGCCATCGGCGGCGACATCCTCGCCGGCAAGAAGACCTTCATGCTCATCAATGCTCTTACCCATGCCAACGACAGTCAGCGCAAGGAGCTCGAGCAGTGGCTCGCCATCAATGACAGGCCGAAGGAGAAGATTGAGGCTGTGACCAGACAGTACAACGAGATTGGTATCGATAGAATGGCTACCGAGAAGATAGCCTTCTACTTCACGGAGAGTCATCGCTATCTCGAGGCAGTAAACGTAGACGAGTCGCGCAAGATAGAACTGAGACGCTATGCCGAACGAATGATGAAACGCCAGTACTGATGACAACATTCATAGATACACATACGCATCTCGACGGCGAAGAGTTTGCCAACGACAGGCCCGAGGTCATCGCCCGGGCCAAGGCGGCAGGCGTAGGCAGCGTCTTCATTCCCGCCATCGACGTGAAGAGCGTCGCCACAGTGCTCGATGTCTGCCACCAATACCCCGGCTACGCCTATCCCATGATAGGTCTGCATCCCGAAGAGGTGCGCGAAGACTGGGCAGACCAGCTCGACACGATGCAGACGATGCTCGACGCCGACCGCAACGGCAAGCAGGAGTTTATAGCCATCGGCGAAGTGGGCCTCGACTACTACTGGTCGCGCGAATATGAACGCGAGCAGTTGCTTGCCTTTGAGCGGCAGGTGCAATGGGCAATAGAGTATCGGCTGCCACTGATGATACACTGCCGCAAGGGGCAGAACGAGATGGTAAAGCTACTGCGCAAGTATGAGCAGGAACTGGTAGGCGGCGTATTCCACTGCTTTACCGGCAACCAGAACGAAGCCCAGGAGCTCCTCGGCTTCGAGCGGTTCAGCCTGGGTATCGGCGGAGTGCTCACCTTCAAGAGCAGCCATCTACGCGATGACCTCCCCGCCGTCGTGCCGCTCAGCCGCATCGTCCTCGAGACCGACAGCCCCTATATGGCGCCCGTCCCCCATCGCGGAAAGCGCAACGAGAGTGCCTATGTGGCCGACGTAATGCGCTGCCTGGCCGCCAGCTACGGCGTGAGCGATGACGAGGTGGCCCAACAGACCAACAGGAATGTAGAACGTATCTTCGGAATAAAATAGGGTAAATATAAAAAAACTCAAGACAAAAGCCACGATTACCAAAGTTTTTTCGTACTTTTGCACGAGCTAAGAGGAGAGATGCTCGAGTGGCTTAAGAGGCACGCCTGGAAAGCGTGTATACGCCAAAAGCGTATCGGGGGTTCGAATCCCCCTCTCTCCGCAACAGAGTCCTGTAAGTCGAAAGACTTGCAGGACTCTTTTATTATAATCCTGCCGTGCCCTTCAAAAATTACATTTACGACCTATAGTGTAGTTTTATACATTTTCTATATCATTTCATAAAAACCATCTGCAACGATTTGCTTATGGCATATACATAGCCTAATTATGTATAGAAAAGCAATGAAGAAAGTATTAGTAGTTAGTTTTGGGCGGTATGATGGCGTAAACATAATTTGTGTTTACTATCAGACTCTTGCCAACACGCGTAAAGAAATTCTGCTTCAGCTTGTTAAAGGCTTCCACAAAGTAGTGCAACTGGAACGTCATCGTCACCGACTCTCCGTTGAAGAGATGCACGTCACAGTAGTTGCCAAAAGCTTCTATATAGGCAATGTCGTCCGTTGGCAACATAGTTAGATTCAGTACAGCATAACTCATTGGAAATCTTGCATTATTCAGAGGGTTGAGACGATGGCGGTGCAAACGTTTGCATAACTTTTTCCCCATATTTTCCATCTTCCCTAATATAGCGTAATGCAAAAATACATATATTTGCAGTCGAAAAAAACCAAAGAACGAGGATGGTCTTGGTTCTGCATAATGTGCAGGACCTGCTCTACTAACTAAAAACGTAGCATATCTATTAATAACGCGATAATTCTGAAAAGATGAAAAAATTAACTAAAAGCCTATTTGTCCTTATGTTGATGCTTGGGACAATATTGGAGATGAAGGCAGCAGATGTATATCTGCTTACAGCCCAAAAAAATCAACGGTATCGTTGGTGAGTATAAAGTGCCAAGCAACCATCAGCTTGCTCAGAACACTTCTTATGGCGACAATGTGTATTCCCTTAAAATCACTTCCATGCCCGAAACGAGTTTCTGGTTCCGTATCGGAGTGTCAGGGGAGAGTAATCAGATGCAGCCTGAAGTCAATGGTGATCCGCTTACGATAAACGAGGAAGGAACACAAAATCCCACCTATTATAATAATATATCAAACGGAAGTGATAAAGCCTGGAAAGTAAGCTATACGGCGGGCGAATATGAATATCTCACGGTTAATGTGGACATCACAGAAGGCGCGACGCGCCGCGTATGGATAGAAGGAAAGAAAACTTCCACAGGAGGAAGCGGTGGGCCTGTTGTAGGGCCTGCAACAGATGTCGAACCGGGTTACTATCTCGTGGGCAATTTCTTCTCGCCATATAATAAAGGTGGAGAATATAATCCGGGGGGCGACGGCACAACGATAAACTATAAAAAACATGTGTATTTCAAATTCGAACAGCAAAGGGACAAGAGCTATTCGTTCAGCATCCCGGCATGCCTCACGGCACATGCACAGATTCTTGCTGTTGACGAGTATGACAATAAGATGGTTTACGGACCGGGCGAGGTATTCAACCTGCATGGTGCAAAGGATAATACCAGCGCATGGCCGTCAACAAACGAAGCTGTGGGAACTATTTGTGGAACAACAGGGGCAAAGACACTTGTCGGTTCTGCGAGAATGGCAGAGGGCAACAACTACTGGAATCTCGTGACCCGCAATGACGGAGTGACAGACGACGATGGCATGTATACCTTCAGCTTTAGGCTTGACAAAGACGGAAACCCCTCCGACTGGCAGGTGAAGCATGATGCCAATACACGTGTGACTTATTTTATTGACAACAAGGAAGGGGCTACGGCGCAGCCGCTCTATGACACTCGTACAGGTGGCCAGGGAAAATTCAGCGACAAGATGGAAGCTCCGCTCTATTTTGATGGTTCCAACAGCTATTGGGCAATCGATTATATTGTGAATGACGTATCCTCTACAGGGACACTTGCTCAGGCTAAAACGGCAACGCCGGATATTCATGCCACAAAGAGCGTAAACAACAATTCCGGAACTCACGATAAACTATTCTTCCTCGGCAACGGAGGTGTTGACTACAATTCTACCAGCGAGTATCGTGACAAGGTATGGGCTAACCAGAAACCTTTCACCCTTCATCTGCAGGGTATAAAGAGAATACACTATAATCCTAACAAAGGAAATAACGATTTGTCAATGCAAGACGGCAGTTATGGTCTGTCGGGCAGTATAGAGATAATCAACGGCAATGCTGACGATGCTGAGTCCCTGATAAAAACCATGTCTATGATAGGCGATGCCGTGGAAGGAACTTATGATGCAGCAACGGGCAATTGGCAGTATACTTCTACCGCAGGAGACATGAAGTATGATGACAACGAGCATTGCTTCTCGCTGACGATATCTACTGTAGACGCAAAATACGCCAAATCGCATTTCAGGTTTGTTGCCAACCATGACGCAGACCAGAACTGGGGCGAGACGGACAACAATATTACAAACAATACCGGATTTGCAAGATCTGCTTATGATGCCGCCGATGATGGCAACCACTCATGTATGGCTGGCGATCCAAACGACGTGCAGTTCCGTAAAACGGCGAGAGAGGATGAGGAGGGCTTCGGAAGCACAACTCCTAATAAGAAGGATATCCTCTGGAACCGTCCCGCAGGAATATGGACGATAAGGTTCTACCCAGAGCTCGACAAGGATGGTAAAGACATCTCTCGCTATACCATATCAGAAACAAAAGTCATCAAGATGCCTTTCACCTATTGTGTAGGGAAGTTTATCCGTACATACAGCAACAATGTGGCAATGGCACCTGTCGACGACAACGTGAAAGTGTATGAGGCATATAGATACGGAAAACCGGAGAATTCAGAAAACCCACAATCACAGGGCACGGTTTATCTTCGTCAGCTCAAGTACATTCCGGCAAATATGGGAGTGGTACTCGTAGGGGAAGTGCCTGAGGGAGAATCATTCTCAGACTATGCCACACTGAATTTCTCCTTGAGGGAAGCACCGGCTGAAATGCCGTTAGAAGGTGATAATTACACGGCAGTGTGGACAAAGGCAGACGAGTATGCCGGTCAAGAATGGAACAACTATCTCAAGCCGACAGTTATGGCTATCGACAATCTCGGAAATGCTGATACCGATGCTGATGGAAAAATACTCCATCGTTTCTTCGGTCTTGCAAACTTCCATTCCACTAACTATTACAAGCAGAATGGGACAGGAGACGACCATATCGGTTTCTTCCGCCTTACGCAGAATGGTAGAAGCGATGCCAACAAGGCTTACCTGAGTATTCCGGCAAATGCTGTTGTAGACGGTGGGGTAGGAAAGAAGTTCGGGTATATCGATTTTAACGGACAGTTTCTCGGAAATGAGACGGACCTGAATAATCAGTCGCTTGCCAAGATGGCTATTGTCTTCGATGACGAAGATAATGGCGGAAGCACTACTGCTATAACAGAAGTCAAGCCGAATAGTACAGACGGCAACGCATCGTTCTATACCCTTCAGGGAGTAAAGGTGTCACGTCCTGTCAAAGGAGTGTATATTCATAATGGAAAGAAATTTATCAAATAAGAAACCAAGGAAATATGAAAAGTTATATTAAGCCGGAAGTCAATGTGTATAAAGTTAGAATCGAGTCTCTTCTTTGTGGAAGCGAAGGTGGACAGATAGGATGTGGGTTTGCCCCAAAACGTGACTCTTCTCTCTTTGATGAGGAAAATGGTGACGGACATACTGGTCGCGGCGATTTTTGGAATGACTAAGACTTTGAAGATTGAATGAAATATTCTGAATAAATGTAGTTTTAGTTGCGTTAAGCAATCCGGTTAGTAGTGAGACAATCTGTAAGTAGCTTTAGTGGATATTATCCCTAAAAGCTCTTGCAGAATGTCTCTTTTTCGTTAGAAAAAGTGTGTATTTGGTTGATTATTCGTTAGAGAGAAAGTTTGTCATACGGCATGCCGGTATACAAATTCAGCCACCATCTTCTTGCCGTCCTTGTCCATTTGGCGCATACGGCGGTAAAGTGGAAGACAAACGTTGATGACTTTGTCAAGTGAAAGCGCATAAAAAGCCTTGTTTGCGTAATAAATGCCTCCGAAAGGAGTGATTTTCTCAGATTTTATATTTACCTTTGCCATATGTCAGATATTCTTTATTATAAGTCTGCTAATTTAAGGGTTTAAAGGAACTGCTTTATCAGCTTATGCTTGACGACGACCGCCTTGTGGCTGTCAATGCGCTTTGGACGTTTACCCATTTCGCTGTCGACGACAATGTTTGGCTGTTTGCCGACCCCAAGTCGCCCTATGCAATAAGGGCGCAGTGCATCAAACTTGCCTACGAGCAGATGAAATACTGGTCCGAATTGCTTGATGAACTGCGCCAAACACTTGAAATGATCAGTTGTGAACCGCTTTCGCCAAGGCTGCGTTCGGCTTGGAAGCAGGTGATGAAGAAAATTTTATCCTGTAAAGTATATTGACACACCTAATGCGTATCTTTGCATTTGAATTAATTATACTACTATTATGGAAGAATCAAGGAAACTCTATTATGGATTTATACCGAAAGTACTTAACGAGGAACTCTTGTCATTTCTATGTAACAAGCATAAGGGCGAAATAGGACTTGGAGTTAAGAAGAATTATCCTCGTCTGCGCATACGCTATGTTATTGACAAGAACAGATTCGGTTATGCCGACTTTGGTGACTTCTTCTTTTGGGAAGATGGCGGTCTGTATGTTTGGCAACAGAGTGAAGAATTTGAAGAAGACCATAATCCTGACATTGTAGAAGACTACTTCGGACATTCTTGTGAAGGACGTGGCTATACGTTGCGTTCTATCTTTGCAGGAATAGACACAGGTTATGATGACAGCAATGGTAGTAGGATGTTCACTGGCGATGTTGTGCTGGTAAAAGAACCTAATGGATACGAAATGGGAGCTTTATGTCTTGCCTCGCCATGTGGTTTAATTAGTGATGGGTTCTATGGCTTTCCTTTGGACAATCACAGTTTGACGTTGGATATGTGTAAGGATGAAGGTTATAATCTTGAGCGTATCGGAACTATATTCTATCAACTCGACCCTTGCGAAGAACCTGTTTCTATATGGGAGCAGGCATTGACCTTCAACAATACTTACCGTGATAAATAGGAAGAATCCGTCTTACGAACTATGGCAAGATACACGCCAAACTTTGATAAGGAAGCATGGAAATACTTGGGACTTGAGATACTTGGAATCGAGGAGTTTAATTGGAAGTAATCAAATAAACATTAAGAAGATGAAAGTTTATATCCTAAAATCCGCAACTATCATCCAATACACGATTAAGGGTAGATTTATGAGTCGTTAGTAGCAGCTTTCAGTAAAAAGCAACAGCACAACATCAATATGTAGCCACCATCCCCTTACCCCACGAT
>NZ_NPJK01000037.1:0-86664 GCF_002251285.1 Prevotella sp. P5-64 | reverse complement strand
CAAAACTTGAGGGCAAACGTGTCGGGCTGGTCCGCATGGATAGCGGTTTCTTTGCGAAGGAAATACTTGACTATCTGGAAATGAAAGGGTTACACTATATCATTGCCTGCCGTTTCAACAATCGTATAAAGTACAGTCTCACCCATGAACGCAAATGGATAGAGCTAACAGACGGATTGGAAATATCCGAAACCATCTATCAGGCAAACGGTTGGGAGAAGCCTAGACGCATTGTGATGGTCAGGCAAGAAATAGACAAGCGCCCCAAAGCTGCAGGAAAGCAAATCAAGCAACTGGAGCTTTTTGAGGATGAGCAGGATTTCGGAAAATACCGATACAGCTGCTTTGTAACAGACCTTGACCTGCCGGCCAAGATTGTATATGACTCATATCGCGGAAGAGCGGATTCTGAGAATAGGATAAAAGAATTGAAGAATGATTTCTCCATCGATGACTTTGTCACAAATAACTTCTGGGCAACAGAGGCATGTGGGAATTTCATTGTTATGGCATATAACTTTATGTCGTTGTTCAGACATGCGCTGATCAATTCCAACAAGAAGAAATTTCTGAAGACTATCCGATACGAGTTGATATCGACGCCAGCCTATCTGGGAAAAACAAAAGACAAGCACATCCTATATTTGGCTAGATCACTAAAAACACGACAATCATTCTTATCTATATGGGAAAAATTAAAGGATTTCTCTTTGCCGTACGACACAGAGAAATCCTAATGACCGATTTGGGTTGAATGTAATGCTGAGACGTAGCCCGCCTTATCAAAAGGTACAAGACGAATGAAGCTGCTGGACTCTAACGAGATCCGGTAGCTCCGAGATGTCTTTATCTTTGAGGTAAACGACATGGAGGTGTATATGCAGAGTAGCGAATTTGGCTAAAATTGTCAAATTCCTAAAGAAACAGTCTTCCTTTTAATAGAATAGTATTATCTTTGTTCCGAAAAGGTGGTACATGTTCCACTTTTTCGGAATGTATGATAGTTAACAGAAGCACTTATATCGACCAATTGATTCGTTCTAAAGGCAACGGATTGATTAAAATTATAACAGGATTAAGACGTTCGGGAAAGTCTTTCTTGCTAAAGAAGCTTTTCCGACAGCACCTGTTGGATGATGGTGTTAAGGAAGACCATATCATAATTATTGATATGGAGAGTCGAAAGAACAAGCCATTAAAAGACCCTGACTATTTACTTGATTGGGTAGAAAAGGAAATGAAAGATGATGATACATACTACATCATTATTGACGAGGTACAGGAAGTGAATGACTTTGTTGAGGTTCTTTCTACTCTCTCGGTAACTGAAGGTACTGATGTTTATGTTACAGGCTCTAATTCACGCTTCCTTTCATCTGATGTGGTGACAGAGTTCCGCGGGCGTGGTGATGAAATCCATGTTTGGCCTTTGTCATTCAAGGAATTTATGTCTGTTTTTCCTGGTTCAAAGGAAGATGCATGGTCTGAATACATTATGTTTGGTGGACTTCCACAACTCTTAACTCAAATTGGCGATGATAAGAAATCCGATTTCTTGCGTAGGCTATACCGTACCGTATATCTACGTGACATATATGAGCGTAATGACATTACCTTAAAACCTGAATTTGAAGAGCTTTCAAAGACTGTGGCTTCAAGCATAGGCGCACCTGTCAATGCTCTTAATATTGCCAACACTTTCAAGTCTGTAAGCAACGTTCAGAATATCACGGACAAGACGGTTTCCGTATATCTTGAATATATGCAAGATGCTTTCCTTATTGAGAAGTCTGAGCGATATGACATTAAAGGACGCAAGTACATCGGCTCGCTATCAAAATACTATTATCAAGATATCGGTTTGCGCAACTCTATCATTTCTTTCCGACAAACAGAGCCAACCCACATCATGGAGAATGTCATCTATAATGAAATGCGTATGCGTGGTTGGCTCGTTGATGTTGGCAACGTTGCTCAAAGGGTAAGAAACGATAAGGGACAAAATATCCGTGTTACACTTGAAGTTGATTTCGTCTGCAATAAAGGTAGCCAGCGCATTTACATACAATCGGCTTGGAGAATGCCTGATGCCGACAAAATGGAGCAGGAGAAACGTTCCTTGCGCTTAGTGGGTGATTCTTTCCGTAAACTCCTTATCGTTGGTGAGCATACAAAATCGTGGAGCGATGATGATGGAATTCAGATTATCAGCATCTATGATTTCTTGCTTGATTTGTCTTCGACAGATTAATATTGACTTTCTTTCTTGTAAAATTATAAGTCTGCTAATTTAAGGTGTATCAAAACAACAACCAATGTCAAAATTTAGATTTATACGGCTATGGAGCATAAAACTATTGACAGATTTAGAGGTTGCCTTTATGGTCAAGCCATAGGCGATGCACTCGGATTAGGGACGGAATTCATGACAGATGAGGATATCGCTTGGAAATATCCTCATGGATTACAACACTACAAGCAGATATACCAAGACAGGCATCGGAAACGTTGGGAGATTGGCGACTGGACGGATGATACCGACATGATGCTCTGCATTGCTGATGAGGTCATTGAAGACAAGGGTGTTAATTTTTACAACATCGCCCGACACTTCAAAGACTGGGCCAATGGCACTCCTATGGGTATTGGAGAAAATACCTATAAGGTGCTGATGATTGGCGACTATGTGGAGCATCCGTTTGATGTATCCCACAAGGTATGGGAACTGAGCAAGTATCAGTCTGCAGCAAATGGTGGGCTGATGCGCACCTCAGTAGTCGGCCTTTTTCCAAAAGAAGTAAGGACTTGTGCAGAAAATATTTGTCGGCTCACCCATTACGACCCAAGATGTGTCGGCTCATGCGTAATAGTGTCCGAACTTATACACGCATTGGTTTATGGTATGCAACCACCGACATTATCTCAAATAAAAAGTTTGGCACAGTTGTATGATGCAGAAATCTGCGAATACGTGGACAAAGCGTGGTGTGAATCAGATGTTAAGAATTTGGTAGACTATGACCACATGGGCTATACTTTAGTTACATTATCAGTGGCTCTTTGGGCTTACTGGCATACGACTTCATTTGTTGATGGGCTTCTTGTTGTGGTGAATGCAGGAGGCGATGCAGATACAAATGCGGCAGTGGCGTGTGCAGTACTTGGAGCGAAATATGGCTACTCCTCCATTCCCAACGAATATATTGAAGGCCTTTTATATAAAGAGTCTTTGGACAAAACGATAGATAGCCTTTTGAACATTTGTATAAAATAAACAATATGGCACTGGCAATAAACATAAACGACCTGCTTAACAAGCAGAAAATGAATCCAATCGCATTGAGTTCAAGAAAGGTTGGAATCGAGGCAGCATATATCAGTATATGTGCTTTCGCCAATGACATTGATGATCTTGGTGGTGGGTATATTATCTCGTTGGATTAGATACCGATGATAAGACTGGCATGGCAATACGACTTGTAGAAGGCGTGCCAATGGAAAAACACGCTTTTTATTCCGTCTAACCCTGTAGCTTTCGTATCGTATCTATATGACTTACGCCAGTACTCTTACAGAGATTACTCTAGTACTTATGGGAGTTAACTCCAGTACTTACGTAAGAGTACTGTATCAAGATTGTAGCCTTTGGATAATATTCTGACGCCCGGAAGTGAGAAAGATTCTCCGCTTCGCTCGATTAATCGTATTTTTATGCTATATTTGCATAATACTTAGCTGCACTCGACAAAATAAGAATAAACTCTATTTGCGCTCGTTTGCAAAGTATTTGCACAATATAATGGAGAAAACGAAATTCAGAGTGACGACGTACATTATGGAAAGTTTTTTCGAACATACTTATTTGTTGACTTTGAGAAATTCGGTAACTTTCGCATAGAAAGTCCGTAACTTTCCATATTGGAAAGAGCAGGTTACGGATATATCAAAAGTGCTGCAAAACATAACGGTAGAGATGAGGTTGATGCGTGAAACCATCAATCAGCAACATGTTGCCCCATTCTGCCAATTTATGTCTGCGTCACGGCAAATTCCTGCGATATGCAATAGGGATTGAGTATTTTTTAGGTAACTTTGCATCGTTTTTCACATTACGCACCAGATAATAATAGAATATGATTTCAGTAGATGGACTGACCGTTGAGTTCGGCGGCACCACCTTGTTCAAGGACATTACCTTCCAGATTAACGAGAAGGACCGTATCGCCCTGATGGGCAAGAACGGCGCAGGCAAAAGTACCCTGCTCAAGATATTGGCGGGAGTGCGCAAGCCCACACGCGGGTCTGTGTCGGCGCCCAAAGACTGCGTCGTCGCCTATCTCCCCCAGCACCTGATGACCGAAGACGGCCGCACCGTGTTTGAGGAGACCTGCCAGGCATTTGCCCATCTCCACGTGATACAGGCAGAGATAGACCGTATCAATGACCTCCTTTCCACCCGCACCGACTACGAGAGCGATGAGTATATGCAGCTCATCGAGACGGTGTCTACGCTTTCCGAGAAGTTTTATGCCATTGACATGACTCACTTCGAGGAGGATGTCGAGAAGACCCTGGTGGGTCTCGGCTTCGAGCGCAGTGACTTCGACCGGCCCACCAGCGAGTTTTTGGGAGGATGGCGTATGCGTATCGAACTCGCCAAACTGCTCCTCAAGTCGCCCGACGTGCTGTTGCTCGACGAGCCCACCAACCACCTCGACATCGAGTCTATCGGCTGGCTCGAGCAGTTTATCATCAACAGCTCCAAGGCAGTGGTGGTCATCAGCCACGACCGCAAGTTTGTCGACAACATCACCACGCGCACCATCGAGGTCACCATGGGTCGCATCTACGACTACCGCGCCACCTACAGCCACTATCTCGAGTTGCGCAAAGAGCGCCGTGAGCAGCAGATGAAGCAGTATGAGGAGCAGCAGAAGATGATAGCCGAGACCAAGGACTTCATCGAGCGCTTCAAGGGCACCTACTCCAAGACCCTGCAGGTGCAGAGCCGCGTCAAGATGCTTGAGAAACTCGAGCTTATTGAGGTCGACGAGGAAGACACCAGCCGTCTGCGCCTGAAGTTCCCGCCCAGTCCGCACAGCGGCGCTTATCCCGTGCAGATGAGCGATGTGTCTATGTCGTTTGGCAACAAGACCGTCTTCAGCGGCGTCAATCTCACCGTGGAGCGGGGAGACAAGATAGCCTTTGTGGGCCGCAACGGCGAGGGTAAGTCGACCCTCGTGAAGTGCATCATGGGCGAGCTGCAGAACCAGGGAGACCTCAATCTGGGCTACAATGTCCAGATAGGCTATTTCGCCCAGAACCAGGCGTCGCTGCTCGACGACAACCTCACCGTCTTCCAGACCATCGACGATGTGGCCAAGGGCGACATACGCAGCAAGATACGCGACCTGCTCGGCGCCTTCATGTTTGGCGGCGAGGAGTCTACCAAGAAGGTCAAGGTGTTGTCGGGTGGAGAGCGTACGCGCCTCGCCATCCTCAAGCTGCTGCTCGAGCCGGTCAACCTGCTTATCCTCGACGAGCCCACCAATCATCTGGACCTCAAGACCAAGGACATCCTCAAGCAGGCGCTTCAAGATTTCGATGGCACCCTTATCGTGGTGAGCCACGACCGTGACTTCCTCGACGGGCTGGTCAGCAAGGTCTACGAGTTTGGCCATGGCCGCGTGCGTGAGCACCTCTGCGGCATCTACGAGTTCCTCGAGTCCAAGGCTATGGAGAACCTGCAGGAACTCGAGAAGAAGCACTGATGCCCGCTCGGTATCTATAGCAGAAATGCAGTGATGGTGCATATTATGATATATGTCAAGAAAGAGGCCCCGAGCAGCAGAAAGTGGCCCCAGACTATTGTCAGAACCGCAGAAGTGTAGTACCTTTGCATCATCAAAAGGTTAATAGATTGTTTAGATTAGTAGTAATAGATTTAGGTTTTTAGTTATTAGGTTTTTAAGGTAGATTGACAGATTGTTTAACCAGGATGACAATGGAAACCGTGAGGTTTTCATTCGTTTAGAAAATAAGTAGTTAAACATATCGGATACGCTGAAGCTCGTTGATGAGTCTCAGCGTATTTTTTTTGCCCATGGCGAGGGTAGGGGCTACCGTCACGATGAGGCTCATGATGCGCAGCAGCGCGGTGATGATGCAAACCGATGATACTCACTGCATCCATTGCTTTCCTGATTGCGTTTGGCGGCTCGTGCCTTCCGTTACGCGCTTCCGTGCCTTCCGATGCGTGCTTCCGTGCCTTCCGATACGCACCCTCGTGCCTTCCGATACGCGCCAGCCGGTGTCATTTCCACGCCGCCATCTGTTATTTCCTCATTCGCGACTGTCATCTCCACGTTTCCAAGTGGCATCTCCACGTTTCTAACTCTAATCTCCACGTTTCCAATTGTCATCTCCACGTTATTGGCGGTCATCTCCGTGTTATGCAACCCTATGATAACCAATGTGGGCGGTTTTTGCTTGGTTTGGATGGAAACGGCGAAAGGCGCTGATGTGTCGGCGGTTATGCCGTTTTTGGCCTCGGGTGGGCTGGTGATAAATTAGAAAATCCCAAAAAGAAATTAAAATTTTCTGATAAAAATTGCAAATTTTTCCGAAAAACTGATTACTTTTGTGGACATATAGGAACCACATTATTATTAATTACAATTTTCAAGTGTTACAGTCTATGAAAAGAATCATTACTTGTCTCAGCATGCTATGTATGCTGGTAGGACTTGCCATGGCAAGTCCGGGACCGAAAGCCCTTGCGGCTTCCGCAGAGACTACGCTCTACGGAGGAATCTCAACGGGCATGAAGCCGGTCGGTATCTATTCGACCACCACGGCGACCCCGCCGACCCTAACCCCTCTTGCAAGCATTTCCAGCGTGACGCCCTCGGCTGGTGTGTACATCGATGGTTACTACTACGTGTTGTCTGCTTATATTAGGGGATCCAAAGTACTCCTTACCACGTTGGAAAAGTATGATACCAACACATGGCAAATCGTCGAGAATCTCAGCTCCGGCACAGACGTTCCTACCTCTCTGGTTTACAACCCCAAGGATGGTAAGACCTACGGATGCTATCCCGCCAATTCCAGTCTCTTTAGGTTGTGTACGCTTGATTTGACCAGCGGTGTCAAGACCAATGGAGGTGTGCTTGACCAGCGCTATGTAGCCCTCTTTACTGACAATAGTGGCAAGGTGTATGGTATCGGTCTGGATGGTAATCTGTGCCAGCTCAATCTGGAGACCGCCGAAGCCACCGTTATCGGCGCTACCGGCGTGACTCCCTCTATAGATGTGCAGGACGCCTGTTTTGACGAGTCGACCAATACTGTATACTGGTTTGCCCACACTGCCGACGAGAGTTCGCTGTACACTGTAGATGTAACTACTGGTAAGGCTACCAAGGTGACCGACTTTGCAAGCCCCGCCATCAGATGGGCTGGTGTGTTTGCCAAGCCCGCCAAGAAAGTGGAAAGGCCCGCTTTCATCGCCAAGATGAGAACCGAGTTTGACAAGAGCAGCCTCACTGGTAAGTTTATCTTCACCATGCCCGACAAGACCGAGAGCGGTGAAGCCCTGACCTCAAACCTCTCTTACACGTTCTTCCTCAACGACGCTGAGTACAAGACCGGCGAAGGCGCCCCCGGTGCCGAGGTCGAAGTGCCCGTTACCGTGCCTGCCGACGGCAAGTACAAGTTTGCCGTTTGTGCCAAACTCGACGGCGCCAGCGGTCTGACCACCTATATCGAAAAGTATATCGGTCAGGACTCTCCCAAGACTCCTGCCAACCTCAAGGCAGTCAAGGCCGAGGGTTCCAATGAGATTACCATCAGCTGGGATGCCGTCACAGAAGGCGTCAACGGCGGATATATCAACACTGCAGCCATCAAGTACTCGCTGGTACGCCAGCCCGACAACGTGACTGTAGCTTCAGACCTCACCACTACCTCGTTTACCGACAAGACCATCACCGCGATGAACAACTACAACTACGTGCTCATGGCCACCGACGGCGTGAAGAGCAGTGGTGCGGTGACCTCTAACGACGTGCTCGCCGGCGAAGACCTCGGTGTGGCTCTGCCTTACGAAAACAGCTTCCTCGGTGAAAATGGCATGGGCTTCTTTACCACCATCGACGCCAATGAGGACGGCAACACATGGAGAAGCAACGGCAAGAACGTGTTCTACAAAGCCAGCAAGGACAAAGACGCCAATGACTGGCTGGTTTCTCCTATCGTGAAACTGGAGAAGGGCAAGGCCTACCACCTCACCATGGCCCTCATGGTAAGCGACCTGAACAAGCAGGAACGCTTTGAGATAATGTATGGCAAGGAGAAGACAGCTGCCTCGATGACCAAGAAGGTCTGCAACGAGAAGGTAACCTCTACCGGCTGCTATGTAGACGAATGGCTTACCGCCGACGAGACCGGCCTCTTCTATATCGGCCTCCATGTCACCTCTGAGAAGAATCAGGGTGCCCTGGCTGTCTCTGACTTCAAACTCTCTGACGGCATCAACACCAAGAGTCCTGGTGCCGCTACCGACATCACCGTGATTCCCGGCGAAAAGGGCGCACTCACCAGCGAGGTAGAGTTCACCTGTCCTACCAAAAGCTTCAGCAATGGCCCATTGTTTGGTCTTTCCAAGGCTGTTGTAACCAATCTTACCACTGGCAGAGAGATTGCCACTATAGACGGTGCAGAACTGGCTGTAGGTCTGAAGGTGAAGGTAAGCGACCCCAATCCTACCACTGGCGAGAACGAGTACAGCGTAGTATGCCATAACACCTATGGCGCCGGTGTCCTGGCTACCGCCAAGGGCTGGGTAGGTCCTGATGCTCCCGGTGCTCCTACCAAGGTTCAGTGGGTACAGAAGGGCTCGCAGACCATCATCACCTGGGAGGCTCCTACCACAGGTAAGCACGGTGGCTACGTAGACCCCACCCAGATCTACTACTCTGTATACAATGCAGAGACACAGACCAAGATCAAGTCAGACCTGACCACCTGCACCCATGTAGACGCTCCTAATCTCTCTGACCTGCAGACCTCTCTCGCCTATGTGCTCTATGCCTACAACGACTATGGCACCAGCGCCCCCGCTTACAGTAACACCTCTGCCTTCGGTTATGGCTATAAGTGTCCTCTCAAGGAATCGTTTGCCAACAGAAGGCTGTCTACCAAGCCCTGGCTTATCAGCACCACATCGGGCAACAACGTATGGCAGCTGACAGCTGACCTCGCTCCCAACGTATCGTCTCAGGATGGCGACAACGGTATGGTAGGTTATAGCGCCGGCAACCCCGGTGGCGCCCGTCTCACAACGCCCATCATCGATCTGAGCACCGAGAACAGACCCACCATCAAGCTGTGGTACTATCTCTTTGATACATCTTCAGACCTGAAGATTACCGTGTCTAACGACTGCGGTCTGACATGGACCGACGTGGCCACTCTGCCCAAGGAAGTAGTTAAGAAGTGGACTGCCGCTACCGTAGACCTCTCTGCCTACAAGGCCTATGACCACCTGCAGATAGGTATCGAGGCTACCAACAAGACTATGGCCTCTCCTCTCTTCATAGATAACGTCACCGTGGGCAATACCTTCGACTATGACCTCGCGGTCCAGAGCCTCGTGCTGCCCAAGTCTGCCAAGGCTGGTTCGGACATCAAGGCTTCTGTCTCTGTATTCAACAACGGTCTCAAGGCTGCAGGCGCATACAAGCTGCAGTGCTATGTCAATGGTGAACTGGTCAACACACTTAACGGCAGCGCTCTGGCTGCTGATGCCCTGGAGACCTTCAATATTGATATCACCGTTCCACTGCTCGACGCCGAAGAGCTCGAGGTGAAGTGCAAGGTTGTCTATGCCGACGACGAGAACAAGGCTAACAACGAGAAGACCGCGATAGCTGCGGTTACTCCTTCCAAGTATCCCCAGCCCACTGCCCTCAAGGCCACTGCCAAGGCCGATGGCAATGTGACTCTCAACTGGGCTGCTCCTACTACCGAGTACTATGCCGAGCGCACCGACGATATGGAGAGCTACGAGTCATGGAGTGTAGGTGGTATCGTGGTTGAGGAAAACAGAGCCACTCACGAGATGATTGTCACCACAGACCGTGGCTCGCTCGGCGACTATACCCTCATCGACTGCGACCATCTGGCCACAAACTATACCTGGGGCGCTGTTGATGGTGGTCAGAGCATTCCTCACCTCGGCCAGGGTATGGTATGTCAGGTTATCGACTGCGACAAATACAACAGCAAGACTAGCATCATGGCTGCCCATAGTGGCAAGAAGACGCTCTGCTTCTGGTCATCTGTTCAGAATGATGACTACCTCATTCTTCCCGAACTTGCTCCTAACAACAAGTACATCTCTTTCTGGGCCAAGTCACTCTCCAATAGGTACGGCCTCGAGTCGTTCGACATCGTGGTATCCAAGAGCGGCAAGGAGCCTTCTGACTTCACCCTCTTCAAGTCTGTCGAGAACGTGCCTGTAGGCTACAAGACCGACCCCGAAGCCGGCTACGCTTTCTATGAGTTCCAACTTCCCGAGGACACCAAGTATGTGGCTATCCACTACAATGCCAAGGATGTGCTGGCGCTGCTCATCGACGATATCACCTGTACTCCTGCCTCTAACAAGGCCAACCTCACTCTGGAGGGTTACAATGTATATCGCAACGGTGTCAAGCTCAACGAGAGCCCCGTCACTGCCGCTACTTACAGCGACAAGATTTCGGGCGAAGATGTTTACCGCTACAACGTGACCTCTGTATTCAGCGTAGGTGAGTCGAGCTTCTCCAACACTGCTCAGGTATCTCTCAACACCGGTATCGGCGACAACGCCATCGGTGAGGGCCGCATCTACGGTGCCGAGGGTGCCATCGTAATCGAGGGTATGGCTGGCGCAGATGTTACTATCTACACTGTCGACGGTCGTCTGGTTCAGCAGGTTAAGGCCGAGCCTTCTACCCGCGTTGCCGTAAGCAAGGGTGTGTATGTAGTCAAGATCCGTGAGCTGTCTCGCGCGATTGCCGTAAGATAAGAAGACCGTCATCTCCATCGGGAGAGACGCCAAGTCTTTCCTGGAGAATGACCCGACACAATAAGAAAAGGACGTATCCTCAATCAGGGTACGTCCTTTTTTCGTGCGGAATTGTGGCAATGGGGAAGGGGAGGACCACGGGCCCCATCCCAGCCTTCCCCAAGGGGAAGGAGCGTCACGCAATCGCCTAAAGCTCAGGAGAATGGGACTCCCGCCCCTTGGGAGGGCACTGAAAAAGTCCCCTTTTTTTATGACCAAAACGGAAAATGCTTACGATTTGTAACTTCTCTTTCTGCAAATCGCCTAAATAAGGCTAAAATAGATAGATAATAAAGGGTAAAACAGCTATTTCTCCGTCATCAACTTTCAATTTGATAGTGGGTTTTAGTTTTTCAGTGCCCTCCCTTGGGGAAGGCTGGGATGGGGCTTTGGATGGGGCTTTGGATGGGGCTTCTATGCCAATGCCTTGGTGTAGATGTCGTTGAGCACCAAACCACCGATGGTGAAGCCGAAGATGGCGGTGATGAGGACCATTGAGCCGTTGATTTGGGCCTTGCTGGCGTTCCAGTCGTGGTGGGCGAGCGTGGGGTCGCCGGGGGCGGGTTCTTGGGTGTCGGGCATGGTGCTGGCGGCGACCTGATGGGCGCCCCGATTGTCGAGCACCTGCTCGCCGTAGACGCACATGAACTTGCGGGCGGGGCGGCAGTGCATGTGCTTGAACTTCTTGCGGAGGGCGGCACCGAGCGGACAGCCGCGTACCTTCCAGAACTCAGCCACGCGTATGAGCGTGGGGTCCATCTTGAGGGCTGCGCCCATGGACGAGAACAGGGTGGCACGGGTCTCGCAGGCGCGGAGCATGAGCAGCGCCTTGTCCTTGAGGCTGTCTATGGCGTCGATGATGTAGTCGTAGGTGTCGAGGGCGAAGTCGTCGGCGGTGTCTGCGGAATAAATCTTCTGCAGCGCCAGGATGTCGGCATCGGGACTGATTTCGAGCAGATGGCGGCGCAGCGCGTCGACCTTGACCTCGCCCACGGTGAGGGAGGTCGCCATGAGCTGGCGGTTGACATTGGAGGCGCAGATGCGGTCGGAGTCGACGATGGTGAGGTGGCGTATGCCCGAGCGTATGAGGCACTCGGCTACCCAGCTGCCCACGCCTCCGACGCCGAAGATGATGACGCGGCGGCTGGCGAGGGTCTGCATCACGTCGTCGCCCATGAGCAGTCGCGCACGGTCGAAGATAGGATTGTCTGTATACATGATGAATGGGTTGACAATGGTGGTGGGGCGGACGGCCTATCGTTCAGTCCGGGTGACCAGCCAGGCGCTGAGCAGCACGAGGATGAGCGCGACGGGCTTGTCCCATGTGAGGATGTCCTGGTGGATGAGTATGGCTACGACCGAAGCCACGATGGGCTGGAGGTTGGTGTAGATGCTCACGCTGGTGGCTCGGATGTAGCGCATGGCGAAGGGTATGGCCACGTAGCCGGCTACGGTGGCGAAGACCACGATGAACGCCATCTCTGCCACTCCGTCCCACTGCCAGGCGGCGGAGTAGAGCTTCTGGGTGTCGAGTTCGCCCCAGGCTATGGGCAGCACGGCTATCGACGAGGCAAGGAAAATCCACTTCATCTGGGTGACGGCAGAGTAGCGCGCGCTGACCTGACGGGTGATGAGCAGGTAGATGGCCCAGGTAATCAGGCTGAGCATACCGAAGCTGATGCCCAGGAGATCGTGGCGTCCGGTGCCTCCGTGCCAGTGGGTGAAAATCATGAGCAGGGCGCCCGCGGTGGCGAGGATGACGGCGATGCTGCGGGTGAAATTGATGCGCTCGCCGATGAAGAGTGCCGCCATGAGCATGGTGGCTACGGGGGTGAGGCTGGCGATGATAGAGAAATAGACGGGCGAGGTGAAGACCAGTGCCCAGGCTGCCAGCGTCTGTGAAATGACAAATCCTAACAGTCCGCCGCAGCAGATTACGACGAGGTCGCGGCGCTCGACATGCTCGGAGGGCAGGAAGAGCGAGATGAGCCAGAATATGGCGGCGGCGCCCACGCAGCGCGTAAGCATATAGACCATGGGAGAAACCCACTCCTTGAGCAACAGAGCGGTGACGGGTACGCCAAATCCGAAGATGATATTGGCGGTCATGACGGCCATGTGGCCTTGTAACTTCTTGCTTTTCATATCGCAAAGGTACTGCAATTAGCCAGCACTGCAAAACAAAAGGGTGTGAAAAATACTGGTGTTAGCATTTTTTGTCATCATCGGCTGCCGGACAGCAGCAAAAAGGAGAGGCCGTGCAGCCGGTGGCGATGGTGCCAGGGTGCATGGCCTCTCCTTGGAGCGGACTGGGGCAGAGGATCAGCGACGGCGGAAGAGCTGTCCCATATTGATGCCGATGCCGATGGACGAGGTGTATGCCTTCTTGCCCGTGGTGGTCTGGAAGAGGGGGAGGAGTCCTACGCGTCCGGTGATGGCGAGGGGTCCGAAGCAGACGACTGTCTCGAGGTTGAGGCCGAAGGGCTTGAGTCTGACATTGCGCTCGATGGGGTCGCCCATGTCTGCCGGTGTGAAGCGGTACTTGCCTCGGGTGCGCATGTCGGCAGAGATGCCTATGGCAATCTGCGACGCCATGTTGTCCGGGGCTATCTGCCACGACAGCATGAGCGGTATGCGCACGCCGCCATAGGAGAGCCTGTTGGTGGAAGCCGCCGAGGCTGCGGGGGTGAAGCTGACGTGGCTGCCCTCGCCCTGGAGCAGCGAGCCGGGCTGGAAGTGCATCCATGTGTAGTAGGTCTGGGCGCCCATGGAGAAGCCCAGCTGGCCCCATCGGCCACGGTCGGTGAGCGGCGTGATGCCCTCGAAGATGGTGACGCCCACCTCGGAAGAGCCGGAGCCACGGGTGTGGAGTCCGGATGAACTGTTGGCGTCGGAACCTATCTTGCTGTCGGTCGATGTGTAGGCATACCACACTGTGGGGAGTATGGGCGCCAGGGCGGCGGCCCTGGTATAGGTCGAGGGGAGGAAGGGCGAGGTGACATAGACGCGCTCTACCTCCTGCTGGTTGGCGAAGACGGTCTCGCGGGTCTTCAGGAGCTGGTTGTCGGTGGAGTCGTAGACAGCCACGTGGGTCTCGCCCTTATGGGTGGTGACCACGATGCGCTGCTGGTTGACAATGATGGTGGTGTCTCTGCCGGTCTGGGCGGCTGCCATGAGCCATGCCAACGATGTGCATAGCAAAACGGATAATCTTTTCATATACCTTATTATATATAGTGGTTGTTTCAATGTTGTCGGTTATGGTAATAACGTATGAAAGTGGTGATTGTGACATGGGAAATGCAGATTTTTGGGCTGTTTATGGTTAAATATCATTAAAGGGTTATACAAAAGGTGCTTTTCTTGCGTCATATATGTAAGATTTAATAACTTTGTGGAATAATATCGTGATAATTAAGATGAACAGAAGTAAAACAACCGTGCTGACGCTCGCCCTTGGAGCCCTGTTGATGACAGGTTGTGTCAGCAAAAAGAATTTAGAGAGTTGTCAGGCAGAACTGAAGAACTGCCAGACAGAGAACAGAGAGTTGACCGGCAGCTACCAGAACACCAAGGAGCAGTTGGCCGCCGCCCAGGCTCGCGTGGCAAGTCTCAGCGACCAGCTGGCAGAGCAGCAGAAGGCCTACAAGGCTCTGCAGCAGAGTCTGGACAAGAGTCTGGCCAATACCAGTGCCAACAGCGTGAACATCTCTAAGTTGGTGGACCAGATCAATGAGAGCAACCAGTATATCCGTCACCTGGTAGAGGTGAAGAGCAAGAGCGACTCGCTCAATATGGTGCTCACCAACAATCTGACCCGCTCGCTGAGCAAGGAAGAGCTCAAGGAGGTGGATGTGCAGGTGCTCAAGGGAGTGGTATATATCTCGCTCGCCGACAATATGCTCTACAAGAGCGGTTCGTATGAAATCAGCGAGCGCGCCGAGGAGACTCTGAGCAAGATAGCCAAAATCATCATGGACTACAAGGACTATGACGTGCTGATCGAGGGTAACACCGACAACGTGCCTGTGAACACCAAGGCTGCTTCGATGAAGAATATCCGCAACAACTGGGATCTCTCTGCCCTTCGCGCATCATCAGTGGTACAGTATCTGCAGAACAGATTTGGTGTGGCGCCCAAGCGTCTTACCGCCGGTGGTCGTGGAGAGTATACCCCCGTGGCCAGCAATGACACCGAGGTGGGCAAGCAGCGCAACCGCCGCACCCAGATTATCATCACTCCGAAGCTCGACCAGTTTATGGATCTCATCGACAAGGCGCCTGAGAGCGAGAAGTAAGTCGGGAGAACATAGAAACATACAGGAAACTCACCCTAACCATCCCTGCGCGGATAGGTTAGGGTGAGTTTTTTAGTGGATGTTATTTTTTTATACGTATAATCAAATTGGAAAATCCGTAGATTTACCATACCTTTGCACATGTATTCAAGAGGATACCCGCAGGACATGTTCCTGCCGACGGACGATGTAAAGACGAAAGAAAAGAAGAAAAGAGAATGACGGAAACTTTTATCAAAACAACTTAAATTAAACGTATTACTATGGGAAGAAAGTATTATCGTCGTCTGAATGACGACACTTGGTTTGAGTATGATATGTGGGAGAGCGGAATCGTAAATCCTGGCACGTACTATCCAATGCCTTTATGGTTGAAGATTTTCTTTTTTGTACCTCTGGGTGCTTGCGCAGCGGTCATCATATGGACTATCATAAAGGTGATGATTTACGGACCGTCTGTACCTTATTAATGGATGGGGTAAACCTAATCGGCTGCCTGTCTTACGGGGTAGGCAGCCATGGCCTTGTTGACCGCGACCTGCATAAGTATGAGCATGAAAAACACACAGCAACTCTATGTGATTACCTATGGGCAAAGGCTATAAGTAGCGCTTATAGACAGTTTGCCACAATTGAACTCTCTTTCTAATGTGATGGAAACACAAACGGTCAGGCATAAGAAGAGCCCATCAACGAGAGGTTGGTGGGCTCTCTGCTTGATGAAGATTGCGATGGGGTAAGGTGCTGTAAGGTTGGGGGTGGTTGGCCTGCGGGTGGATGTAATGAGAAGGTGGTGCCAAGCGGTGATATTTGCCTTTCCACTTCTCACGGTGTCGCGCTGGTGACCTTCGGCTCTTAGTGGCTGCTGATTGTGTGGGTTCAATCATGTGTTTTTCTACTTTGATTGCGCCTATGAGAGTGATGGAATTGATACAAAAAGCCGTGGCGGAGGATGGCGGCTTCGCCTTGGCGGTGATGTCGGTGCCGACTGTCGGAAAACGGGTTTTCCTGCGTGTCGACGCCACCATCCCCACCGTCATGCGCGGCATGACGCCATCCGCCGCGACGGTAAAAAAAGCGGCCTTTGGCCGTTCAAAAAGTCCGGCTTTCGCCGGTAGAAAAACAGCTGCGGATAGAAGCCCCTCCCCAAACCCTCCTCAAGGTGCGGGAGCTCATTCCTGCTGTGTTTGAGGTGGTTATTCATTCGTTTCTTCCCTGTAGCAACAGCCATTTCCACACAGGGAGTACCTCAATGGTGCCATATTGGTCCTCAATGCTGTCGGACTCGTCATTTGTCAATATCAATCGACGCTTGCAAGACAATGCGCCAGGGATCTTTTTCAAGGCATTGACCTCGCGCTCATAGGTAGAGGTAGACTGGGTGATACTATACGAAACCTGGATGGCAGTGGCATCTTCGGGGATGTAGAAGTCGACCTCCACCTTGTCATTATAGAAGAACACTCGCTCGTTGTCGGCATCATGTCCGTACTTATGGAAAAGCGCCAGGGCAACGATGTTTTCAAGCAGCATGGTCTCTCCATCGAGCAAAAAGAGGTCAAGCACTCCGTTGTCGATGAAGTAGTACTTGCAGGACGTTTCTTTTTCTGTGAATGGTGCAGAAACATTTCGTAGGCGCAACAAGAGCCATGCGGCCTCGCTGTATTCGATATACTTACTGACCGTAGGCATTGATATTCTTCCGCTTATGGTGGAAAGAACATTGGCCAGGCGATTGTATGACACGGGTTGGCCAACATTCTCAGCCAGTTTCTTGACCATGAGGCGCAAAAGGTTGGGGTTGGCTATCTTGTTACGGCTTGCAATATCACCGAGATATATTTTCTGGAACGTACTGCTAAGATAATTGCGTTTCACGGTAAGTCCGACAGATTCGGGAAGTCCTCCCCATAAGAGATATTCATTCCACGCCCGGAGTATCTTTGCCCGCGACTCTGTAGCCATTTGTGATATCTTATCGTAAGGGATATCCTGTATTTTCAGAAGCTCCTGAAAGCTGTATGGATATACTTCCGTTGCCAAGTATCGACCTCCCAAGGTGGTCATAACCTCTGAAGATAACATCTTGGCATTGCTGCCGGTCAGCCATACGGCATACTTGGCATCTGCCAAACGGCGGGCAAACTTTTCCCAGCCTTCTATATTCTGGATTTCATCCAAGAAAAGCATTGGGCGTTGCCCATACATTTCTGCGTGTGCCTCCAATATCAGCTCGAAGTCGCTTCTATCGAACTGCGCAAGGCGGTCGTCTTCAAAGTTCAGGTAAAGCATTGTTGCCCAACTTTGTCCCGATGCCAGCGTCTGTTGCATCTTCTGGTACAGCATAAACGATTTTCCGGCACGGCGTACACCGACAAACACGCGACATGGGAAATCGTCGCCTGGCAATGTACGCGGAACTATCTTGTAGTTCTCAATGTCTTTTTGGTTGGATGCCAAAACCTGCTTAAGTATATCCTTATTTATCATAATGCCACTTTTTCAAATTGTCACTTTGAACTTTTGTAGCAAAGTTATAAATTATATTTTGAATTTTGCTCATTTCCTCCCGAAAAAGTGGAAGTTTGGGCTGATTATTGTACTCTTTGGCTGGGCCAGAGAGCCTCGCCAGCTGTTTTTGGCGTATTGTTGTGATACTGGGTGTAGCAGGCGGAAGGGTATGGGGCTCGGGCAATGAGGGGAAGATGTGCTTGGAGGGTGTGCTCTGGGCAGACACTAAGACGGAGTGGGCAAACAATGATTATCGGTCAAGCTGCGGGACATCAAGAAACGGTTGATGAGGCACTCGGCTTGACCGATACTCTATTGCAGGAAAACGCTGTATAGCGGCATGTTGGTGATATTCTCCTGCTGGCGGTAGGGCAGCATGGAATAGCGTATGGCAGATATTTCCCGATGCTCCATCAGGTAATTGTGCAGCGAGGTTGACTTGATGCTTGTGCCTCCCTTTACCTCTATGGGCAGCAGAGCGCCATCGCGCTGAACGAGAAAGTCCATCTCCATACGAGAGGTGTCAGAGCTGTAATAGTAGATGTGGCTGATGCCCAATGCGAGCAACTGCTGGAGAACATACTGTTCGGTGAAGGCGCCCTTGTATTCCGTAAACACGTTGTCGCCAAGCAGCACATCCTTTGCTGTGGTGTCTGCCATAGCCCCCATCAGTCCGCAATCGCAGAGAAATAGCTTGAAAGCCGACAGGTCTTCATAAAACTTCAGCGGCAGTTCGGGCTTTGTCACCCTGGTTGTCTTATATACCAAGCCGGCATCCATCAGCCATTGTATCGCCAGTTCAAATTCCTTAGCCCTGCTGCCCTTCTTTAACACACCATAGACAAACTTCTTGTTCTCTTTGGATAGCTGTCCCAGTATGGACTGCCATACCATGTCTATGCGAGGAACCTCCTGTGCCGGGGCGTGCTTGGAAAAATCGCTGGCATAATTGGATAGAATTTCGTTCTGAATAGTGCGCACCTGGTTTGGCAGCCTGTTGTCCACATACGTCTTTACGACCTCTGGCATTCCGCCAACATAATAGTATTGACGCAGATAGTCTTTCAGCTTCTCGTGGAGCGCGTTCATCACCCCATAGTCCTTGTTGTGCATCAGACAGAGCAGCTGGTCTTCTCCCATTGCCATGAGGAATTCCTCAAAGTCCATAGGAAACAGTCGCATCGACTGAACCTTGCCTACGGGAAAGGAGATGCCTGCATGCAGGGCTACGCCCAACAATGAGCCAGCCACCACGATATGATATTCGGGGGCATCTTCGCAGAAATACTTCAAAGCCTCCAGGGCCTGTGGAAATGCTTGCACCTCATCCAAGAATATAAGAGTCTTTCCAGGGATAATATCCACGCCGGTAAGCGCGCTTAATCCTCTTATGATACGCGCCGTGTCAAAGTCACCTGCATAGATGGCGTGCAGGCTCTCATTTCGGTCGCAACTGATGTAGGCCAGATTGTCGAACTCGTTCCTTCCGAATTCCTTCAGGATATAAGTCTTCCCACATTGTCTGACCCCATTTAGTATCAGGGGCTTGTGCTGCTCTCTGTTTTTCCAGTCTACAAGCTCTTTGTATATCTTCCTCTTCATCGCTTTACACTTTTCGACACATGAAATGGTCAGATGTTTACACTTTTCGACACATGTTTTGGGCGAAAACCAACACTTTCTGACACATAATGCCATCGCAAAGCTACACTTTTCGACACATACTGCCAAATAAATGATGAAAAACACGCTGGTAATTAAGATATTTTAAGTCAAGCAAGCCATTGTCTGCAGCAGATGGGTTGTTTTCTTGCTCATGGCCCCTGCCGATGGCCTCACAATAACCATCCTCGGGTTTGTCCTTTCGGTTTGTCTCGTCGCTATATATATAATAAGGTATAGGATGTCGCCCCGAAGGTCACCGGCGCGGCGCTTTGCGGTGCGGGAAGGTAAGGTGTTGCGCGTAGCCGTAGGCGTAATGCTCAATCTGATAATATCCACCTACGCATTTTATTCCATTGTCCTGCTGCGGGTAACGCCTACGGCTAATCGCAACTCCTACAGAGTTGCCAGGTTAGTGGGGGATGCTTACCCAGGGTAGCGTGCTTCGCCCGCAACCCTGGGCTGGGGAAACGCAACTCCTACAGAGTTGCTGCTGCTTATTGGAGGCCCCTCCCCATGCTCTCCCCAAGGGGCGGGAGCTCCTTCTTGCTGAGTTTAAGGTGGTTATGTGGTTCGCCTTCCCATTTGAGAAGGCTGGGATGGGGCCTGCTGGTGGGGTGGGGCTTCTCTTTGGCTTTTTCCCTATTGTTTATTGCGCCTATGATGGTGATGAAATAAATACAAAAAGCCGTGGCGGCGGATGGCGGCTTCGCCTTGGTGGTGATGTCGGTGCCGACTGTCAAAAAACGAGTTTTCCTCCGTGTCGCCTCCACCATCCCCACCGTCATGCACGGCATGACGCCATCCTCCGCGACGGTAAAAAAAGCGGCCTTTGGCCGTTCAAAAAGTCCGGCTTTCGCCGGTACAAAAACAACTGCTTATTGGAGACCCTCTCCAAACCCTTCCCAATGGGCTGGGGCTTCTATGCCGTGCTCGGGGCTAACCTTGGCAATTCTTATCGTGGTCGGTGAGGGTGGGAAACGGTGCTTCGGGATGGGGTAAAAATAAAAAAGGGACTCCGCTGAGTCCCAATCTTTGTTAACCTTAAATCTAATACCATGAAAAACACGATGCAAAGGTATAAGGTTTTTATCATATCTGCAAATAAATTACCTCTTTTTTTGCTAAAAACTATAATTATTGACTTAAATCAACACTACACCCTCCTGTTTCTTGCCATCCATGAGTATTTTGAGCGGTTTGTCAAATCTCACGTGCCTTACAAATTGAGTCTCTTCGACCGCGGGCATCGCGTCGAGCACCTCCTTGCGGTAGATGCCGTTGTCGGTGTTGGTGTCGATGGTGAAGTAGCCCACGCCAAAGCTGGTGAGGTTCTGGAAGAAGTGTGTGCCCTGGCTGGGGTCCACCCGGTAGTTCTTGAGTTCGACCTCGACGATGACCTGAGCGGCGCTGATGTGAGGCCACTTGACCGGCACGCCCAGCCAAGGGTCGCTCGAGCCCCACCGTCCGGGCCCTATGAGCACGTATCCACGGCCTTCATCGAGGAAGCGGCGGTTGATGCGCTCTATCTCACAGGCTATGGCGGGGTTGTTGATGGCTGTAAACTGGTCGTCGGTCTTGACATAGACCACATCGGTCACCTCTTCGCTGGCGCCGTGGCCCAGCGAGTTGTGGGAGCGCAGCAGGCAGCGGTCGTCGCTGATTGCGCAGATGTCTTCGTCAAGCATCTGCTTGCTGTCTACGATGGGCCTTATCTGCAGGAGGAAGAAGCTGCCTGTGCGGTCGGCGTTGAGGTTGCAGGCAAACTCCACCTCTATGGGGCGTCTCATCTCTGCCGCTCCATAGCGCATGGTCATCTGCAGCAGTTGGGGCAGGGGGAACACATCTTGCTGCAGCACTCCGGCAAAGGAGATTATCTTGCGTCCGCCGTCGTAGAGTCCGTCGCGTATCACCTGGTCGTAAGGGTCGTAGGTCGACGCGATGAAGTTGAGCGCATGGTCGGCCTCGGCGTCCTTGACACGGAGTTTGAGGATGTTGAACCCATCGTCGACCTTGAAGTCTTCGCCCACGTGTTGCATGTCGAGCGCATAGAACTGGGTTTGTGTCTCGCGCAGCGCAGTCTCCATCTCGCTCGTCTGCAATACCTGATGCGGATGATAGGGCGAAACGCGCAGCGTCTGTCCTCCATCTACGATATACTTGCCCAGACCCAGCGCGAGCGAGGCGATACCCTCGTCGGCCTGTTCGTCGCCGATGGGGTAGTAGTTGATAGACCGCAGCACACCCGAGAAGTTGGGGTAGAAGCGGTTGCCATACTGGTGGCCCACCACCTCCTGCAGTATCACCGCCATCTTCTCCTGGTCTATCACGTTGCTCGTGGCGGTCATGTATGCCTTGGAGTCGCGGTAGAATACCGAGGCATATACGCCCTTGATGGCACACGCCAGCATCTGCAGCATGGCATACTTGTCGGCGAGATAGGGTATCATGTAGGTCGAGTAGATGCCGGCGAATGGCTGATAGTGTGCGTCTTCGAGCAGCGATGATGAGCGTATGGCTATAGGGCTCTGTATGGCTTCGAAGAAAGCATAGAAGTCGGCGATGAACTCATCGGGCAGCTGCGCCTGGAGGAAGTGCTGGAGTATCTCTTCGTCAGAGGCGTCGCTGAGGGCTATCTGGTAGAGGTTGTTCTGCTCCATAAACCGGTCGAAGACATCGGTGCAGAGCACCACGGTCTTGGGTATCTGCACGCTGACGCCGGCAAACTGGTTGAAGTCGGGGTGGCGCTTGATGATGTTGTCCAGAAAAGCCAGGCCACGGCCCTTGCCGCCGAGCGAGCCTTCGCCGATGCGTGCGAAGTGGCTGAAGCGGTCGAACTTCTTGCGGTCGAACACCGCCACCACGCCCTGGTTTTTCAGGTGTCGGTACTGGACGATGGCGTCGTAGATAATCTGTCGGTGGGCATCGACATCCTGCAACTTGTTCCATGTCACATCCTTGAGGAACGCCGACACGGGGAAGATGGCGCGCGCAGAGAGCCAGCGGCTCATGTGGTTGCGGCTGATGTGGTAGAGCATGGAGTCGTTGGGAATCTTGAAGATGTTGTCCTGAAGCTCCTTCAGACTGTGTATACGCAGTATCTCCTCGTGGCTGCGTGGGTCGCGGAAGACGAAATCGCCAAATCCCATGTGCTCTTCCATCAGCCGGCGCAGGTCGAGGCTCATCTTCTTGGAGTTCTTGTCGACAAACCTGAATCCCTCGGCTTCGGCCTTGGCGCGGTTGCTGCTCTCGGAACTCTCCATGATGAGCGGCACATACTCGTTGCGGCTGCGTATCTCGCGGAAGAGCTTGATGCCGGCTTCGGGGTCCTTCTCGCCGTGGATGGGGAAGCGGGCGTCGCTGATGACGCCCAATACATTGTCGCTATAGCGTTCGTACATGGCCATCGCCTCTTCATAGGTGCGCGCGAGCACCACCTTGGGTCGTCCGCGCATACGCATGGTGGCGGCATGGCGGTTGAGCGCTTCGGTCGAGAAGCGCTGGCTCTGCAGCAGTATATAATTATAAAGGTTGGGGAGTATCGAACTGTAGAACCTTATGCTGTCTTCGACCACCAGAATCATCTGCACACCCGCCTCGTGGATGTCGTGGTCCAGATTCATCTTGTCCTCTATCAGTTTGATGATCGAGAGTATGAGGTTGGTATTGCCCAGCCAGCAGAATACGTAGTCGAAGATAGACAGGTCTTCGTGCTGCATGCGCTTGGTGATGCCATGCGAGAACGGAGTGAGCACTATGCAGTGCATGTGGGGAAACTTGTGCTTGATGTCGCGTGCCACGGCGAAGGCGTCGTTGTCGGCGTTGCCGGGCATACATATCACCAGGTCTATGTTGGTGGTGTGCAGCATCTTCTCGGCCTCCTCGGT
This sequence comes from Prevotella sp. P5-64, assembly GCF_002251285.1. Lineage (NCBI taxonomy): Bacteria > Pseudomonadati > Bacteroidota > Bacteroidia > Bacteroidales > Prevotellaceae > Prevotella > Prevotella sp. P5-64. The sequence continues at coordinate 63,193 of NZ_NPJK01000037.1, read as the reverse complement.
GGTGCTCACCTGAGTGAATGTAGGCGGATAGCGCAGTCCCAGCAGCATATATTCATTGTAGATTTTCTCCTCGATGCGTCCGTCGTCTTCGAGCATGAAGGCGTCGTAGGGGTTGGCGACGATGAGCACATTGTAGATGCGTCGCATCATCAGATTGACAAAGCTCACATCTTTGAGATAGAACTTCTCCCATTGGGCAGGTATCTTCGATTCCATAATACACATATTTATATTATGCAAAGGTATATCAAAAAACTTTTTTAGTATGCTTTGCGTCAAGATAATTTTGCTTTTTGTGGCATTATTCATGCTTTTTGTTTTAATTTGCATCATGGCGGTCGTCGCGGTCTGCCGTCCCGCCGGCCTGGCGTATGTCGAAAAGTAAGTGGGGAGAGTAAAATAAATGCGTTTTTTCTTGTTTGTTTGCTTCAAATACACTACTTTTGCCATAGTAATAAACAATCTGTAAATCTCAATTACTTAAAGAAATACCACTATGGAAGTACAGAAAATCATGCAAGACCTGGAGCGCAAGCATCCTGGTGAGTCAGAGTTCCTTCAGGCAGTGAGCGAAGTGTTGGAGTCTATTAAGGACGTCTACAACCAGCATCCTGAGTTTGAAAAGGCCAAAATCGTCGAGCGCATCGTAGAGCCCGAGCGTGTACACATGTTCCGTGTGCCATGGGTAGATGACAATGGCGAGGTGCATGTCAATATAGGTTATCGCGTACAGTTCAACGGCGCCATCGGCCCGTACAAGGGCGGTCTGCGATTCCATCCCTCTGTCAACCTTTCTATTATGAAGTTCCTGGGTTTCGAACAGACATTCAAGAACGCGCTCACCACGCTGCCTATGGGTGGCGCCAAGGGTGGTTCTGACTTCTCTCCCCGCGGTCGCAGTGATGCCGAAATCATGCGTTTCTGCCAGGCGTTCATGGACGAGCTCTATCGCTATATCGGTCCTGATGAGGACGTTCCTGCAGGCGACATCGGTGTAGGCGGTCGTGAGATTGGCTATCTCTTTGGCCAGTACAAGAAGCTCACTCATCGCTATGAAGGTGTGCTTACCGGTAAAGGCATAGAGTGGGGCGGTTCTATCCTCCGTCCCGAGGCTACCGGTTTCGGCGCGCTCTATTTCGTCAACCACATGATGAAGGACAAGGGCCTTGACATCGCCGGCAAGACAGTAGCTATCTCTGGTTTCGGCAACGTGGCTTGGGGTGCTGCCAAGAAGGCTACCCAGCTCGGTGCCAAGGTGATTACCATCAGTGGACCTGACGGTTACATCCACGACCCAGAAGGCGTCAGCGGCGACAAGATAGAATATATGCTCGAGCTCCGCTCCAGCGGCAACGACATCTGCCAGCCCTATGCTGAGGTTTATCCCGAGGCTACATTCGTGGCAGGCAAGAAGCCATGGGAGGTAAAGGCCGACATCTATCTGACCTGTGCTACCCAGAACGAGCTCAATGGCGACGACGCCGATATGATTCTCGCCAACCACCCATTGTGTGTGGCTGAGGTGAGCAACATGGGTTGTACGGCTGAGGCTGTCGAGAAGTTTGTGGCTGCCAAGCAGCTCTTCGCTCCCGGCAAGGCTGTCAACGCTGGTGGCGTGGCAACATCGGGTCTGGAGATGACTCAGAACTCTATACGCCTGCACTGGAGCAAGGACGAGGTCGACGAGAAGCTCCACTACATCATGAGCTCCATCCACGATCAGTGTGCCAAGTATGGTACTGAGCCCGACGGCTACATCAACTATGTCAAGGGTGCCAATATCGCCGGCTTCATGAAGGTAGCCAAGGCTATGCTGGCCCAGGGCGTAGTGTAAGCGACAATGCACAGACCGCGGTTGTCGGCAACGAAGCTGGCAACACGCGGTTGCTACATAACTTATGAAACAAATACGAAGAGTAATTATTGCAATCTTATCACTCTTGAGCTTTACCCCTATGCTGGCACAGACGCAGAGGGGTAAGGCTACTTTTTATTCCAAACGCGCCACCGGTGCGCGTACTGCCAGCGGCGACAGACTGCATCACGACAGTCTCACCTGCGCCCATCGCACCTATCCCTTCGGCACCCTGCTCAAGGTAACCAATCTCTCTAACAACAAGTCGGTAGTGGTCAAGGTCACCGACCGTGGCCCCTTTGCCCGTGGGCGTATCATCGACCTGTCGTGGCGTGCTGCCAAGGAGCTCGACATCCTTGCCAAGGGCGTATGCACCGTGAGGGTAGAGCGTTACAACGGCAGCGAGATTCCCTATCGTCCTGCCGAGGGTGTCAATCTGCCAGAGATAGACTTCGAGATAACCGAGGCAGGCTACAGTTTTACCGGCGAGTGGGCCGAGCGCATGAAGCAGAGCGATATGCCCACAACGAAGACCAAGAGAAAACACACCGCCAAGCCCCACGCTACCAAGAAGCACGCTTCCCACAAGTCGAACAACTCGCAGCAGAAAGACCGCAACGCCGAGGACAAGAAGGAAGAGGGCAACGCGTGGTCCAATATCTTCAAGACCATCAAGAAGAAGAGCGAAGAGATGTTCTGACCCGTTTCCGCCGGTCAGAGTTGCCGCCGAGGCCATTGTCCTGGCTCCGGAGGTTGTGTCCGTCGTCCCAAAGATAGCCCTCTTGCCCCTGATTTGCGACAAGAATGCCGCGTTGTTGCCCATGATTTGCAACAAAAGCAAAGGCCTGTTGCCCCTGATTTGCGACGAAAACAGTAGTTTGTTGCCCCTGATTTGTAACAAATTGGTCTGAAAGTTTCTGGAACTCAAGAAAATTCCATATCTTTGCACCAAGTCAAGATAATTCATTATGTTTGAACGGCAGATATTGGCTAAGCTGGAGCAATGGAAAACCTCAAGCCGGCGCAAGCCATTAATATTAAGAGGTGCAAGGCAAGTGGGCAAGACAACGGTTGTCAACCAATTTGGCAAGCAGTTTGACAACTATCTCTATTTCAACATGGAGATGGCCGAGAATGTCAGGATGTTTGAGATGGCAATTCCCCTTGACGATTTGGTTGACATGCTCTTTGCCAGTCAGGGCAAGGCGAGAACCCCTGGCAATACCCTCATATTCATCGATGAAATCCAGAATTCGCCTAAGACCATCGGACTGCTCAGATATTTCTACGAGCGGCGCCCCGACCTCCATGTCATAGCCGCTGGCAGTCTGCTCGAAAATCTCATTGATGTAAAGGTAAGTTTTCCGGTAGGGCGGGTGCAGTATCTTGCCTTGCGGCCCTGCTCGTTCTACGAGTTTCTGGGTGCAACGGGCAAGCACAATCTGCTGGCCTTATTGAGAGAAAAGCCAGAGATGACCGTGGCGTTTCATGAGCAGATGATGCATTGGTTCAACCTTTTCGCCATCGTTGGTGGAATGCCCGAGGCAGTGAAGCAATATGCCGAAACACGTGATATTGTTGCCCTTGAAGATGTCTATGAGACACTGGTGCAAGCCTACAAAGATGATGCAGAGAAATATGTGGCAGGTAACAAGCTGACAGACACCGTGAGGTTTATCCTCTCGTATGGTTGGGCGTCGGCCGGCGAGACCATTACGCTCGGCAACTTTGCCAACTCGGGGTATAAATCGCGTGAGGTGGGCGAAGCCTTTCGTCTCCTTGAGAAGGCCATGCTCCTTGAGTTGGTCTATCCGGTGTCTTCGACCCAGCTGCCTTTGGTTCCAGAGACGCGGAGGATGCCCAAACTGATATGGTTTGATACCGGGCTGGTCAATTATCAAGCCGGTATACGCCGTGAGATTATCGGTTCGACTGATATGGTTGACTCCTGGCGCGGACACATAGCCGAGCAGGTGACGGCACAGGAACTGCTGTCGCTCGACGACCGTGTGGGGCAGCGCAGAGCCTTCTGGGCCAAGGTCAACAATGGTGCCGAGGTCGACTTTGTCATCAACCACGAGTCGCGGCTTTATCCCATAGAGGTCAAGAGCGGTTCCAACTCGCATCTGCGTTCGCTCCAGGTGTTTATGGACAGTTGCGACCACGATGTGGCTGTAAGGATATGGTCCAAACCTTATTCCGTAGACAGGGTCAATACGCCCAAAGGCAAGACGTTCAGACTCGTCAATCTGCCATTCTATCTCATCGGGCGTATCCATGACATCCTGGAAGAGGTGTCCAATCGCTGAAAAAACAGCATTATATTCAGTCTTTTTGTGTCGTGTGGTTACATCTTTTTTTGTAACTTTGCAACAGATTGGAACTGAACTTTATCGGAAGAAACATTAAGAAAACGACAATGAAGATATTTGGTATCGGAATGAACTACATCCAACACAATAAAGAGTTGGATGGCGCGTTATATAAGACAGAGGCCCCAGTGTTGTTCACCAAGGCCGACTCGTCGCTGCTCAAGTCGGGCAAACCCTTCTTCGTTCCCGACTTCATGGGACGCATAGACTATGAGGCCGAGTTGGTGATACGCATCTGCAGGTTGGGCAAGAACATTCCCCAGCGTTTTGTCCATCGCTACTATGATGCCGTGACGGTGGGTATCGACTTCACCGCCCGCGATGTGCAGCAGCAGCTGCGCGAGAAGGGTCTGCCCTGGGACCTCAGCAAGAGCTTCGACGGCGCCGCAGCCATCGGCGAGTGGGTCAGCAAGGACAAGTTTCTCGATGTGCAGGCCCTGCGGTTCCACCTCGATATCAATGGACAGACCGTGCAGGAAGGCTGCACCGCCGACATGGTCTTCGGCATCGACGAGATAGTGGCCTACATCAGCCAGTATTTCACCCTGAAGACAGGCGACGTAATCTTCACCGGTACTCCTGCCGGCGTGGGTCCCGTGCATATCGATGACCATCTGGAAGGTTATGTAGAAGAGCGCAAGGTGCTCGAGTTTAACTGTAAGTGAGACGATATTGAAACATAAAACCATCAGCCATCTGAAATCAGTCAGATACATATTAGCCATGATACTTCTTGCGTCGGCTATGACAACCCGAGCGCAGAAGTTTTATAATTTGACCGCCCAGCAGGTCAAGATAGACAGCGTGGCCCCCACCTTTGCCTGCGCCATACCCCTCTCGGGCGATTATGCCGACAGCGTCTATACCGTCAGCATAGCCTATCCCGAATATATCGACATGACGGCTGCCGACGTAGCCCGCTACCGGCTTGCCACCCATGATGTCCAACCCGGCGCCAACCCCCTTATCACCCAGCACATCGTCACCTCGCGCCGCCAGGCCAGCCTGGAGGTCGCTTTCTGCCCCGTGGTCTTCCGCGGAGGCCGTCACCAGCTGCTTGTCAGTTTCATGCTCGATGTGCAGTCGCGCCCCCTCAGTCGTGCCGCCCGTCGCCGCCAGCGTGCGGCAGTGGTCCCTGTGGGCGAGCGCTATGCCGCCAACTCAGTGCTGGCCCAAGGACGATGGGCGAAGATACGCGTGAGCGAGAGCGGAGTCTACCAGATTACCGAGTCGCTCATCCGCCGTGCCGGATTTACCGATCTTTCGCGTGTGCATGTCTATGGCATGGGCGGCGCCCTCATCGACGAGAAGCTGACGGGTGCCAGTCTGCAAGCCCATGATGATTTGCGCGAGGTGCCCATCTGCCAGGTCGGCGGCAAGCGCCTCTTCTACGCCCAAGGCCCCGTGAGCTGGAGCGCCAACGATGCCACTGTGCGCACCCGCAATCCCTATTCGCAGTATGGCTACTACTTCATCACCCAGACCGATGAGGCTGTGACGCCCATCGATTCCGCCCAGTTTGTAAGCAGCATCTATCCCTCGCCCCACGATTACCACTGGCTCCACGAGACCGACAACTACGCCTGGTATCATGGCGGCCGCAACCTCTATGAGAATACCCCCATCGCCTTCAACTCTTCCTACGCCTACAGCCTGCCTGTCTTCAGCGGTTCGCAGCAGACAGCCCGTATAACCGTAGCCGTGTCGGCTGGTGGGGAAAGCCGTGTGGATGTATTCCTGGCCGACTCGCTGCTGGGCACCATCAGCATCATGCCCCAGAGCTATGACAAGGGAGCGTCGGCGACAGCCACCTACCGCATAGGCCGTTATGCCTCCGACGCCAAACTCGTCATCAAGACCATCGGCAGTTCGACGGTGCGTCTCGACTATATCTCGATGGCTTTCGACTCACCGCGTCCGGCTCCCAGCCTGACGGGCAATATCCCCGTCCCCGATTACGTCTACAACATTACCAACCAGAACCACCATGCCGACGGTCCTGCCGACATGGTCATCATTATCCCCACCAGTCAGAAGCTGCTTGCCCAGGCCGAGCGCATCAAGCGCCTCCATGAGCAGCGCGACGGCATGCGCGTGACCATCGTTCCTGCCGACGAGCTCTTCAACGAGTTCTCCAGCGGAACGCCCGATGCCAGCGCCTACCGCCATTACCTCAAGATGCTCTACGACCGCGCCGAGACCGAAAGCGACATGCCGCGCTATCTGCTACTCTTCGGCGACGCCGTGTGGGACAACCGCATGCTCATCAGCGACACCCGCCGTCTCAGTGCCGACGACTATCTGCTGTGTTACGAGAGTGAGAACTCTTTCAGCGAGCTCTACTGCTACGTGAACGACGGTTTCTTCACGCTGATGGACGATGGCGAAGGCACCGATATCGCCCGCGACAAGGAGGATATCGCCGTGGGACGCATACCCGTGACCACAGCCGAGGCAGCCAAGGGCGTGGTAGACAAGATAGAGGCCTACATGACCAACGGCAATGCCGGCGCATGGCAGAACGTGCTCATGTTTATGGGAGACGACGGCAACCAGAATATCCACATGAAGGATGTCGACATGGCTGCCGAGCAGGTGGCTGCGCTCCATCCTGGCTATCATATCAAGAAGGTGATGTGGGACGCATACCAGCGCGAGTCGTCGGCCACCGGCCACGCCTATCCCGGCGCTTCGCAGGATGTGAAGCAGCAGATGGCTGCCGGCGCGCTCATCATGGACTACAGCGGCCACGGCCGCGCCGAGCAGTTGTCGCATGAGCGGGTGGTGACCATCAACGACTTTGAACAGGCGCGCAACGCCAATCTGCCCCTGTGGATTACGGCATCGTGCGACATCATGGCTTTCGACGGTGTCGAGCCCACGATAGGCGAGACCGCCGTATGCAATGCCAAAGGCGGAGCCGTAGCCTTCTGGGGAACCACGCGCACCGTGCAGACCCTCTACAACCGTCCGCTCAATATGGCTTACCTGCGCCACGTGCTCACCGTGACCGACGGACGCCCCACCACCCTCGGCGAGGCGCAGCGTCTGGCCAAGAACGAGATGGTGACCACCGGACAGGATGTCACCGTCAACAAGTTGCAGTTTACCCTCCTCGGCGACCCCGCCATGACGCTCAATCTGCCCACCATGACCGCCGTCATTGACAGCATCAACGGTGTGCCCGTGACCGCCGATGCCCGTCTGCAGGTGGGTAAGGTGGCGCGCATATCCGGCCACATCGAGCAGGCACAAGACTTCGACGGAGTGGTGACAGCCACCGTGCGCGATGTGCGCGAACTGGTGACCTGCAAGCAGAACAATCAGGCTGAGGCCGAGGAAGCCTTCACCTACTACGACCGCAAGCGCGTCATCTACCATGGTTCCGACAGCGTCAGGGCAGGCCGCTTCGCCCTCACCTTTGCCGTGCCCAAAGACATATCCTACTCCGACGGAACTGGGCTCATCAACCTCTACGCCGTAGACAATGCCCGCCAGCGCGAGGCCCACGGCGCCTTCGACCGCTTCACCGTAGCCGGAGGCGAGGTGACCACCGACTCCATAGGCCCATCCATCTACTGCTATCTCAACTCGCCCCAGTTTGTCAACGGAGGCAAGGTCAACACCACGCCCTACTTCGTGGCAGAGATCACTGATGAAGACGGCATCAACGCCACCGGCAGCGGCATCGGCCACGACCTGCAGCTCGTCATCGACGGCGACATGGCCAAGACCTACACCCTCAACGACAACTTCGCCTTTGACTTCGGTACCTATACCCGTGGCACCACCTATTATAATATACCCGAACTCACCGAGGGCAAGCACACCCTCGTCTTCCGGGCTTGGGATGTGCTCAACAATGCTTCTACCGCCCGTCTCGATTTCACCGTGGTGCGCGGACTCGAGCCCAATATCTTCAGCGTGGGTCTGAGCAAGAACCCTGCTACCACCTATACCACCTTTATCATCAACCACGACCGCACAGGCAGTCCCATGGACATCGACATCGAAGTCTTCGACATGAGTGGACGTCTCCTCTGGACCCACTCCGAGAACGGGGTGCCCGCCACGGGAGCCTATACCGTAGACTGGGACCTGACGCTCGACACCGGCGGACGCCTCCAGACGGGAGTCTATCTCTACCGCGTGCGTGCCGGCTCTGATGGCAGCAAGAAAACATCCAAAGCAAAGAAACTTATCGTCTTGGGCAATAATTAGGCGGTAGTCTCCGTTATCCTATAGCATAACAATAGTAGAAGTATAATGAACAAGCTCACATCTATCATTTTCGCCATACTCCTTGTCATGGTTGCTGCCACGGTGCAGGCCCAGGACAAGAAAGATATGTTCAATCCCGTCAACACTTCGGTGACCTCGCAGACGATAGCCCCCGACGCACGTGCAGCCGGAATGGGCGATGTGGGTGTGGCTACCGATGCCGATGTCAACTCCCAATACTGGAACCCCGCCAAGTACCCCTTTGCCATTTCGCGTGCCGGAGTGGCGCTCAACTATACCCCCTGGCTGCGACAGCTGGTCAACGATATGGATGTGGCCTATCTCGCCGGCTACTACCGCATAGGCGACTACAGTGCCGTGTCAGCCTCTATGCGCTACTTCTCCATGGGCGAGGTCTTCATGGACGGTCACACCGATGACAATGCCATGACCATCAACCCCTATGAGATGTCGCTCGATGTGGCCTATTCGCTCATGCTCAGCGAGACCTTCTCTATCGCCGCCGGCGTGAGATGGATTTACTCCGACCTTACCTTTGACTTCAATGAAGACACCCAGCCCGGTTCAGCCTTTGCCGCCGACATCGCCGCATACTACCAGAACTACATCAATCTGGGCCAGCGCGAGTGCCAGTTGGGCTTGGGACTGAATATCTCCAACATCGGTAGCAAAATCAATTTCGGTGGCGACAACCACAGCTTCTTCATCCCCACCAACCTGCGCCTCGGAGCCTCGCTCAAGGTGCCCATCGACGAGTACAATCGCATCACCTTCGCCGCCGATGCCAACAAGCTGCTCGTGCCTACCTACCCCAAGCAGCGGGAGGGCGAGGACGAAGAGCAGTACAAGCAGCGCATGGAGGACGAATACTGGAACGTGTCGTCCATCAGCGGTATCTTCAAGAGCTTCACCGATGCACCCAACGGATTTAAGGAAGAGTTGGAGGAAATCAACTGGAGCGTGGGCGCAGAGTACGAGTATAACGACAAGTTCTTCCTCCGTGCCGGTTATCACCACGAGAGCGAGAACAAGGGCAACCGCAAGTACTTCACCGTGGGCGCCGGCTTCCGCATGAAGGTCTTCTCGCTCGACGCCGGTTATGTCATCGCCACCGCCAAGACCAATCCGCTTGACCAGACGATGCGCTTCACCCTGAGTTTTGATATGGACGGCATCAAGGACATCTTCCGCCGTCGCTAATTCCACCTTATTATATATTATGACAAAGATTAGAGTAGGCATGGGCTTCGACGTCCACCGGCTGGTGCCCGACCGCGAACTGTGGCTCGGTGGTATCCGTATTCCCCACACCATGGGATTGCTGGGCCATAGCGATGCCGACGTGCTCATCCATGCCATCTGCGACGCCCTGCTGGGTGCAGCCAATATGCGCGACATAGGCTATCATTTCCCTGACACCTCGGCAGAGACACTCAACGTAGACAGCAAGATACTGCTTGCCAAAACCATCGACCTTATCGCCAGCCGCGGCTACCGTGTGGGCAATGTCGACGCCACCGTCTGCGCCGAGCGGCCCAAAATCAATCCGCATGTGCCCGCGATGAAGGCATGTCTCGCCCATGTCATGGGCATCGACGAGGACGATGTCTCCATCAAGGCCACCACCACCGAGCGACTGGGCTTCACCGGCCGAGAAGAGGGCATCAGCGCCTACGCCGTGGTGCTCATCGAGAAGGCATAACCCGCTTTCTCCATCCATTTTACCATCCATAACCATCAAGAGGGATGCCTCCCGCGGCCCATCATGAAGCGTGGGCATCCCCATACTATTAACCACCATCCACGACATGATGCACGACAGAAATTACCAAGAGATTATAGAGAATATTTGCCGCGAGATACAGCCTTATGCCCAGCTGGGACGACAGGCCGATTACATCCCCGCGCTCGCCAGTGTAGACCCCGACAAGTTTGGCATCTATCTGAGCGTCCTCGGCGGCGACGACTGCATGTATGGCGACTACGACACCTGTTTTTCCATTCAGAGTATAGCCAAGGTTTTCTCGCTTGCTATAGCGCTGAGCCTTGAGGGAGAGAACCTGTGGATGCGTTTAGGAAAAGAGCCGTCGGGCACGCCCTTCAACTCATTGGTGCAGCTCGAGTACGAGCATGGCCGCCCACGCAATCCCTTTATCAATGCCGGCGCCCTGGTGGTGGCCGACGTGCTGCTGTCTCATCTCGACGATGCCCAGGAGTTCTTCATCCAGTTTGTGCGCCAGCTTAGTGGCAATGTCACGGTCGACTATTCGATGGAGGTAGCAGAGTCGGAGTACGAGACCGCCTATCTCAACGCTTCCATCGCCTATCTGCTCAAGCATTATGTCAACCTGCACAACCCCGTCGACGAGGTGCTGCGGTTCTATAGCATGATATGTTCTGTGGAGATGAGCTGTCGCGACCTGGCTCGGGCCTTTGTCGCCTTTGCCAAGAGCGATGAGCCCTTCGACCACGCCGGCGTGAAGTTGAGTGCGTCGGGCGTGAAGCGCATCAACGCCATCATGCAGACCTGTGGCTTCTACGATGAGGCGGGCGAGTTTTCCTTCCTCGTGGGACTGCCTGGCAAGAGCGGTGTAGGTGGCGGCATCGTGGCAGTCTATCCCTCGCGCTATTCCATCGCCGTTTGGAGTCCGCGACTCAACAAGCACGGCAATTCCATCATGGGCATCAAGGCGCTCGAGCGGTTTACCACCGAGACCAGCGAGTCTATATTCTGATAATATCCACTTACTCATTTCATTCCATTGTCCTGTTGCTTGGGTGGGCTCTATTGCACGTTTCTTCCACTATTTATTGCGTCTATCAGGGGATGAAATAAATACAAAAAGCCGTGGCGGTGGCTGTCGGCTTCGCCTTGGCGTGGATGGTGCGCACCCCTGGCAACTCTGTAGGAGTTGCGATTTCATAGCCCAGGGTTGAGGTGCGCAGCGCCTCTACCCTGGGTACATATATAATAAGGTGTAGCAACTCTGTAGGAGTTGCGTTTAGCCGAAGGCGTTACCCGTAGCAGGATAATGGGTAGGAATGGGTAGGCGGAAACCATAAGATTGAGTATAACGCCTGCGGCTAATCGCAACTCCTACAGAGTTGCCAGGTTAGTGGGGGCAGTTACTCAGGGTAGCGTGCTTCGCCCGCAACCCTGGGCTGGGGAATCGCAACTCCGTCAGAGTTGCTGCTGCTTGCGGGCCGCTGTTTATATGTACTCCTTCCGTTGCTGCTCCTTGCGGGCTGCTGTTTGTATGTACCCCTTGCGTTGCTGCTGCTTACGGGCTGCTGTTTACATGTACTCCTTCCGTTGCTGCTGCTTACGGGCTGCTGTTTACATGTACTCCTTCCGTTGCTGCTGCTTGCGGGCCGCTGTTTACATGTACTCCTTCCGTTGCTGCTGCTTGTGGGCCGCTGTTTACATGTACTCCTTCTGTTGCTGCTACTTCCGGGCAGCTCTTCACATGTACTCCCTGCGTTGCTGCCGCTTAGAAGGGCCTGGTTGCGTGTCTCAGCCTCCATTTATTGCGTCTATAAGGGGATGACATAAACACAAAAAGCCGTGGCGGTGACTGTCGGCTTCGCCTTAGTGTGGCTGGTGGTTCCGCCAGTCGGAAAATGAGTTTCCCTCCGTGTCGTCTCCGCCATCCCCACCGTCATGCATGGCATGACGCCATCCGTCGTGACGGTAAAAAAAGCGGCCTTTGGCCGTTCAAAAAGTCCTGCTTTCGCCGGTACAAAAAACAGCTGCTTATTGGACGCCTCTCTCCGGCTCTCCCTTGGGGACTTCTGTTTCCCTCTGTCCATGCGCATCGGCCGATGTGGATGTCGCTGTCGACCGATGTGGATGTCGCTGTCGACCGATGTGGATGTCGTTGTCGGCCGGCGGGCAGCGCTTTGGGGCATTACTGCGCTTCTCACTGACTGGACTACGGACATGATGCATGTCATGCTGTTCTCGGCGATTACGTGCAGCGCTGTGGGTGTCGCCGCGCGTTTGCAGACTGCCATTCCGACACTCGCAATCATTATTGCTGGCTCGTATCATTTGATACGTGGGCTCGTGCCTATTGTCACGTGAGCTCGTGCCTTATGATACGTGGGCTCGTTTCAAATGATACGAGGTGGCGATGTGGGTTCGGGCGGGCGTGGGTGTGATGGTGACGATGCGTGAATGTGGCTTGGGGGCGGCCGCAACAGCAAGGGCAGGGTGGCGAGGGGATAAAAAGAAATGTCCATCCAATCGGCTGTCGCTTCTCGGATGGACATTGTCTGTCAAACTGTTTCCTATAAAAGTATTATGTATATCTTAGCATCTGTCCTGGGCGCAGACGTGTGGTCTTGCGCAGATGATTGAGCTTGCAGAGCTTGTTGATGGTGGTGCCACGCTTGTTGGCGATTGACGAGAGGGTCTCTCCCTTTGCCACCTTGTGATACTGCTTCTCGCTGCGGGCTGCTGCGGGCTCTGGCTCTTCGTCGCTGCCAGTCACCTCGGCACGTGTATAAGTTTCCTTGTACTTTCCGCGCAGGCGTGTGGCCTCTTCGCCGTCAGTACGGTAGGTGTCGCGACGGAACATGTAGGTGTCGCAGGTGATATCCTGCTCTCTGAAGTTGAAGAAGATGGCGGGGTTGAGTGCAACGCCACACAGACGGGTCTCGAAGTGGAGATGCGAACCCGAGCTGCGGCCTGTGCTTCCTCCCAGACCTATCACCTCGCCAGCCTTTACCGTCTGGTTCTCGGTCACGAGCTGCTTTGAGAGGTGTCCATAGATAGTTTCCAGTCCGTTGGGGTGACGAATAACGATGTATTTGCCATATCCTGCGCGCTCATATTTGACGATGCGCACCTTGCCGGCGAATGCGGCGCGGATGGTGTCACCGATATACACCTTGATGTCCAGTCCCTTGTGCTGGCGGCCCCATCGGGGACCGAAGTTGGAGGTGATGATGCGGCTGGGGGTAGGCATGGCAAAGTGGCGGAGGTCTATACGGAACGAGTCGGGCAATTCGGTTGCCTTGTGGGCGTAAGTATTGTTCCACTCGTCATAGAGTTCTGCCGAGGGTGAAATCTCATTTTCTCTGTTGATAAGGCTCTGAAGCGCCAGAGTGTCTACGCGCTTCATGCGGCGGTCAATGGGAGCCTGGCGGGCAATAAGGTCTTGCGCCACAGCCGGTACGGCTGCAAGCACCATAAGTCCCATTACGATTGTTCTTAATATTTTCTCCACTATTAATACTTTTTTTTAGGTCAGGGCTGGCTAAAAAGGGGCGTGGTCGCCAGCAGGTAATATGTAGAAAACGCTCCGAAAAGATTGTTTTGCAATTCAGACTTTACAAAGTTAGTGAAAAAATATGGGAAAGTGGTGATGTTTAACAGAATTTATGCCATAATTAACACAAATACCGTAAAAATCGGCTTGAGGTATATCAATTTTGGACCCAAAAAGGACAAAACCGCGTCAACTGATAGCCGACCAGTTGACGTTGCTCTTCCGGAGTTCCTTGAGTCGGTCCCAGAGCATCTTGTACTCGTTGCTGCTGCACTCGGGGTCGCGGTCGATGATGGCCTGTGCCTGTTCGCGGGCGAGCTGCACAATCTGTCCGTCGCGGGCTATGTCGGCTATCTTCAGGTCGAAGGCTATGCCGCTCTGCTGGGTACCCTCGAGGTCGCCGGGGCCGCGCAGTTTGAGGTCGGCTTCGGCTATGCGGAACCCGTCGTTGGTCTCGCACATGATGTCGATGCGCTTGCGCGTCTCTTCGCTCAGTTTGAATGTGGTTACCAGTATGCAGTAGCTCTGTTCGGCGCCACGGCCCACGCGCCCGCGCAGCTGGTGGAGCTGCGAGAGTCCGAACCGCTGTGCGTCGAGGATGACCATTACCGACGCGTTGGGCACGTTGACGCCCACCTCTATCACCGTGGTAGCTACCAGTATCTGGGTTTCGCCGCTGGCAAAGCGCTGCATCTCGGCGTCCTTGTCCTTGGGCTTCATGCGTCCGTGTACCTTGCTCAGGCGGTATTGTGGGAATATCTCGCGCATGGCCTCAAATCCGTCTTCGAGGTTCTTGAGGTCGCTCTTCTCGCTCTCTTCGATGAGCGGATATACGATGTAGACCTGTCGGCCGCTGTCTATCTGCTGACGTATGCCCTGGTAGAGGCTTGTGGTCTGTGTATCATACTTGTGGAGGGTCTGGATAGGTTTGCGGCCGGGCGGAAGTTCGTCGATAACGCTCACGTCAAGGTCGCCGTAGAGGGTCATGGCGAGCGTGCGGGGTATGGGGGTGGCTGTCATCACCAGGATGTGGGGTGGCATCTCGCTCTTGGCCCAGAGTCGGGCGCGCTGTGCCACTCCGAAGCGGTGCTGCTCGTCGACCACAGCCAGTCCCAGACGGGCAAAGACCACCGCGTCTTCGATGACGGCGTGGGTTCCCACGAGTATGTCTATCTCGCCCTTGGACAGACGGTCGAGTATGTCGGCGCGTCGTCGTCCTTTGACCACTCCGGTGAGCAGTTCTACGTGTATATCCATATCTCCCAGCATCTGGCGGATGGTGGCCAGGTGCTGCTCTGCCAATATCTCTGTGGGCGCCATGATGCACGCCTGGTAGCCGTTGCCTATGGCTATGAGCATGGCCATGAGCGCTACCAGCGTCTTGCCCGAGCCCACGTCTCCCTGCAGCAGCCGGTTCATCTGCCGGCCACTCGCCATGTCGTCTCTTATCTCCCGCACCACGCGCTTCTGTGCATTGGTGAGGTCGAAAGGCAGGTGGTTGCGGTAGAAGTCGTTGAGCTGGGCGCCGGCGCGACTGAAGATGTAGCCGCGATACTTGCGGCGGTGGTCGCTGGCGTAGCGCAGTATGTTGAGCTGCACATAAAAGAGCTCTTCAAACTTGAGGCGGTAGCGGGCCTGCTGCATTTCGCGGGCGTTGTGCGGGTAATGGATTTGGCGTAGTGCTTCGAGGCGCGAGATGAGGTGCAGAGGCCCAGTGATGTAGGGCGGCAGCGTCTCGGGCAGCGTCTCGGGCAGTTTGGTCACCAACGTCTTGGTCATCTTCTCCATCGCCCTCGAGTTTATCCCCGCCTTCTTCATGCGCTCGGTGGTCATGTAGTAGGGCTGCATGCCCATGTCGGAGAGCTGCAGTTGGGAAGCGTCGTCGATATCGGGGTGGGCAAACTGGTAGCGACCACCATAGACGGTGGGACGGCCAAAGACTATCAGCTCTTTGCCAATGGGGTAGTTCTTGTAGATATATTGGGCACCCTGAAACCATACGAGGTCGACCACGCCATGACCATCGCTGAAGTGGCCCACGATGCGCTTCTTGCGGGCACCCATGGCATATTCGTCGTAGCCCAACATGCGTCCGCGGATTTGGACAAAGGGCATGTCGCCACTGATTTCGCTGATGCGATAGATGCGGCTGCGGTCTACATATTTATAAGGAAAGTGCTCAAGCAGGTCACGCCAGGTCTGGATGCCAAGCTCTTTGCTCAGAATCTCCTTCTTCTTGGGCCCAACGCCCGGAAGATACATCACGTCCTGGTCGAGAATGTTCAGCACAGCGTTTCGGCTATCTTCAAATCAAAGGGTGTGGTAATCTTGATGTTCTCGCGGTTGCCTTCGACCATCTCCACGCTGCAGCCCATGGCTTCGACCACCGAAGCGTCGTCGGTAAACTCTTCGCGGAAGGGCTGGGTGAAGGCGCGCTTGAGCAGCGCGATGTCAAAGACCTGTGGGGTCTGCACGATGCGGTAGTCTGTGCGCAGCACGTTGTGGGCGGTGGTGGCAGAGTCGATGTGGCGCAGCGTGTCGGTGACCGGCATCACGGGGATGGCGGCTCCGTGGGCGCGGGCGGCATCGTAGCAGCGGCTTATCACCTCGGCAGCCACAAAGGGGCGCACCCCGTCGTGTATGCCCACGGTTCCCGTGGCGTCGTCGGGGATGGCGGCGAGTCCGTTGCGCGACGAGGCAAAGCGCGTGTCGCCTCCGTCTACCACCGTGTGGGCGATATCGAATGCGTATTGGCTGCACAGGTCGTGCCAGTATTGCTGCTGGTGGTGTGGGAGTACGAGTATAATCTGCATCGAGGGATTGCACTCATGAAAACGGCTGATGGTGCGCATCAGTACGGGCATTCCCTTGACGGGCAGAAACTGCTTGGGCACGTCGCTGCCCATGCGCAGCCCCTTGCCTCCGGCTACGATGATGATATAGTCCATGGCTGTCGTTGTGGGTTAACCTTTGTACATCATCTGGGCCTTGAGTTCTGCCACAGCTTCGGGTGCGACAAACTTGCCGAGGATGGCGTAGCCGAAGTCCATCGACGCGCCGGGACCCTTGCCCGTGATGATGTTGCCGTCGATGGTCACCTGTTCCTGGGTGTAGGTGGCGCCGGTCATGCGCTTCTCGAATCCGGGGTAGCAGGTGGCTCGCTTGCCCTCAAGGATGCCTATCGAGCCCAGCACCAGCGGTGCGGCGCAGATGGCGGCGACTATGCGGCCCTGGTTGTACTGCTCGAGCAGTATCTCGCGCAGCATCCTGTGCTTGTTCAGATTGGTGGCTCCTGGCAGACCGCCTGGCAGCAGCATGGCGTCGACGTCGCTGAAGTCGGCGATGTCCTCTATCCTCAGATCGGTCATGAGCTTGATGCCGTGGGTGGTTTCCACCATCTGCTCGCCGGTAATGCTCACTGTTTTTACCTCCAGTCCGCCTCGGCGGAGTATGTCTACGGGTGCCAATGCCTCTATGTCTTCGAAGCCATTGGAAAGAAATTCATATACTTTTGCCATAATTTCAACGTGTTTTACAACAAAAAGTAGTATTTTTGTCGCATCATTCACGTGCAAATGTACTAAATGTTTGGCATTTGTGAGCAAGAATGAGGAACAAAGATTAAAAAAAGATAACATTTATGGCGGCAAACGTGTTGCGGTTCGCTCTCTTCGGCAAGGAGTTCCAGGCGGGTAAGACGGTATCTATCCACCGGCTCATAGACAGTCTCAAGGCTCGTGGAGCCGAAATCTACATCGAGCGCACCTTCTTCCGGTACATCACATCGGCCTTGGGCATGGAGGTCGAGGTAAGCGGCGTCTTCGACAACTACAACTTCGACGTAGACTTCGTCATCTCCATCGGCGGCGACGGCACCTTCCTACGCGCAGCCAGCATGGTGGGAAGCAAGGCGACGCCCATAATCGGTGTCAACACAGGCAGACTGGGATTTCTGGCCGACATCCATCCCGACGAGATAGACCACGCCATCGCCGAGATAGCAGACGGGCACTACGCTGTGGAGCCCCATGCCGTCATCATGGTCGAGGCCGACGGCGAGATAATCGAGGGCAGCCCCTTCGCCCTCAACGACATCGCCGTGCTCAAGCGCGACAATGCCGCGATGATTTCCGTGCGCACCTGCATCAACGGCGAGTATCTGGTGACCTACCAGGCCGACGGGCTCATCGTCTCTACACCCACCGGTTCTACCGCCTACGGTCTCTCCAACGGCGGCCCCATCATCGTGCCCGATGCCGACATCCTCTGCCTTACTCCCGTGGCGCCCCACAGCCTCAATGTCCGCCCCATCGTCATCAACGACGACAGCGAGATAACGCTCGAGGTGGAGAGCCGGTCTCACAACTTCCTCGTAGCCATCGACGGCCGCTCGGAGAAGTTGCTCGAGAGCACGCGCCTTACCATCCGCAAGGCCCCCTATACCATAAATATAGTGAAGCGCGACAGCCGCAGCTACTTCTCCACCCTCCGCGAGAAGATGATGTGGGGCGCCGACCACAGATAGACCCACAACCACACCGAGAGTCATGAAGATAAAGATAGCCCAATGGATAACGCCCGCCAACTCGGCCTACACCACGCGCGACATCATGCGCTGGCTGTGGAAGATATGGCGGGGCAACCGACTGCAGACCATACTCAACGCATCGATGGGCATGGCTACGGTGGTGGTGAGTCTGGCCCAGGTGTGGGCGGTGAAGCGCGCCATCGACGTGGCTTCGGGCAACATCGAGGGCTCCATCTACTGGGCGGTGGCACTCATGGGTGGGCTGGTGCTCATCGACTTTGCCATCAACATATCCTCGGTCTGGATACGCAACGTGCTGGGCGTGAAGGCGCAGAACCGCATGCAGCAGTACATGCTCGACCGTATACTCCGCTCCGAATGGAACGGGCGCGAACGGCGACACTCTGGCGATGTCATCAACCGCCTCGAGAGCGACGTCAGCAATGTCGTCACCTTCATTACCGAAACCTTGCCCAATACGCTCAGTGTGGTGCTTCTCTTCTTCGGTGCTTTTGCCTATCTCTTTACTCTCGACCGGCTGTTGGCGGTCATCACCGTCGCTCTGCTGCCCCTCTTTGTGGTGCTCAGCAAGGTCTATGTGCGCCGTATGCGTCACCTCACCCGTCAGGTGCGCAACTCCGACTCCCAGGTGCAAAGCGTGCTGCAGGAAACCATCCAGCATCGGGTGCTCATCAAGACTCTGGAGAGCGACGACGCCATGGTGGGTAAGCTCGAGAGTACCCAGAGCCAGCTGCGGCGCAACGTCATCCAGCGCACACGCTTCAGCCTGCTCTCCAACTTCATCCTCAACTTCGGGTTCTCCCTTACCTATCTCATAGCCTTCCTCTGGGCGGCAGTGCGCATGTCCATGCACACGCTGTCGTTTGGCGGCATGACAGCCTACCTGCAACTCGTCAACCGCATACAGAGTCCGGCGCGCAACCTGAGCCGCATCGTGCCCGCCTTTGTCAGTGTCTTCACCGCTGCCGAGCGACTCATGGAACTCGAAGAGCCTCCCCTCGAAGAGCAGGGCGACCCCATCGTGGTCGAAGCACCCTGTGGTGTGAAGCTCGACGATGTGGGCTATGGTTATAATGACGGCGACGGACGCGTGATAGACCACCTGTCGTTCGACTTCCGTCCCGGCACCTGCACCGCCATCCTTGGCGAGACGGGAGCCGGCAAGACCACCCTTATCCGCCTCATCCTCGCCCTGCTCCGTCCCCAGGAGGGAGAGATAAACCTCTACCACGCCGACGGAGACGGCCAGCAACTGTCGCCGCGTATGCGTTGCAACTTTGTCTACGTGCCCCAGGGCAATACCCTCATGAGCGGCACCATCCGCGACAATCTGCTCATGGGCAGCCCTACCGCCACCGACGACGAGATGTTTGATGCGCTCCACCAGGCATGTGCCGACTTTGTCAGCCAGTTGCCCGACGGACTCGACACGCGTTGCTCCGAGTCGGGAGCCGGTCTGAGTGAGGGTCAGGCACAGCGTATTGCCATTGCCCGGGCCCTGCTGCGCAACCGCCCCGTGATGCTCTTCGACGAGGCTACCAGCGCCCTCGACATCGAGACCGAGCGCCGCCTGCTCGCCAATGTCCTGGGCAGCCGTCAGCACACTATCATCTTCATCACCCACCGTCCGGCGGTGGTGGAATACTGCGACGAGGTGCTGCGGCTCTAAGCGGCAGTGCCATCTGCAGTCTCCTGTCTCTGCAGAGACGACCTTAATGTTCTTATAGATTATGCGTATTTTCCACACCTTATTCTTATTGTTTTCCATGGTATGTCTGTATGGGCAGACCTATCCCTCCGACTCGCTCCAGCGGCGTATGCTCGACGACGAACGCCTCTTCCTCAGCCGTATGCCTACCGACCTGCAGCACAGACAGATGCTGGCGGTGCGCGCGGCTATCTCTGGCGACTGTGCAGCCTTGCAGCAAATCAGGCAGAGCCGCAACCAGCCGCCCCAGTTGCCCGACGGCGTCACCGCCACTTATCCCACCCCCGACATCTGCCTCTTCACGCCCTCCCGACCAGCCCTCCGCAAGCGTCCGCTGCTGCTCTATCTCCACGGAGGCGGCTGGTGCTTCGGCAGCATCAACAGTTGTGCGCGCTTCTGTGCCACTTTGGCGTTGAAGGCCGACTGCTGCGTGGCTGCCCTCGATTACCGCCTGTCGCCAGCCCATCCCTTTCCGGCTCCGCTCGACGACTGCCGCCGCGCCTTTGCCTATCTCCGCCAGCACGCCGATGCGTGGGGCTGCGACTCTACCCAGGTGGCGGTGGGAGGCGACAGCGCCGGAGGCAACCTTGCCCTCGCCACAGCCCTCTCGACCAAGGGTGTGAGCCGTGTTGTGCCCATCTATCCTGTCACCAGACTCTACACGCGTGTCACGCCATCGTGGACAGACTATGCCCAAGGCTATGGCGACGACGCCGAACTGCTTGAGGCTTTCTGCGAAGCCTACGCCCGTGGAGAGGAGCACAATCCGCTCGTCTCGGTCGAACTCGCCGCCGACGACACGCTGCGCTCCCTGCCGCCCATGTGCCTCATCTCTGCGGGTCACGACATCCTCTTCGACCAGACCACCCAATTGGCGCATCGGCTGCAGCTACTTGGCCACAGGCTCACTTACCATGTCTTCCCCACAGCCACCCATCTCTTCATCACCGTGCCCGGCCAGCCCACCGCCTTTGCCGAGGCAGTCAGCGCCGTTGCCCGCTTTCTCAATGCGCCTGCTGACGCGCTCGCCGAGGGTAGATAGCGCGCGGTGCCCATTATCCCCACTACGCAATCAGGCCTTGATGACCATAGCGAGTCATCAAGGCCTGATTGCGTGATGATGGTTGGACGCCCAACCTATGCTTCCCGATGTATGTAGGAGCCATTGGCCTGATGGGTGGCCAACACCAGCACCTCGGCTATCTGCACATGCTTCGGCGCCGATGCTGCATAGAATGCCACATCGGCTATGTCGTCGCCCGTAAGCGGCTTGACGCCTTTGTAGACATTGTCGGCACGCTCGTTGTCGCCATGGAAGCGCACGCGGCTGAAGTTTGTCTCCACCAGTCCGGGCTTCACGTTGGTCACGCGTACTTCCGTGTGGGCCACGTCGATACGCAGACCGTCGGTGAGGGCCTTCACGGCTGCTTTGGTGGCACAGTACACGTTGCCGCAGGCGTAAGCGGCGTCGCCCGCCACACTGCCTATGTTGATGACGTGGCCCCTGTTGCGCGCCACCATGCCCGGCACCACCAGTCGGGTCATCGTGAGCAGACCCTTGATGTTGGTGTCTATCATCGTGTTCCAGTCTGTCGGGTCGCCTTCATACTCCTTGTCCAGACCGAGTGCCAGCCCGGCGTTGTTGATGAGCACGTCTATCTCCTGCCATCCTTCGCCGAGCGACGCGATGGCCTTGGTGGTAGCCTCGGCGTCGCGCACGTCGAACGCCAGTGTCACCACCTCGGCGCCCATAGCCTCCAGCGTGGTCTTGATTTCCTCCAGCCTGTCGGCTCTGCGCCCTGTGATTATCAGATTGTATCCGCCTGCCGCAAACTTTCTTGCGCAGGCTTCGCCGATGCCACTTGTGGCACCGGTGATGAGAGCTGTCTTCTTCATTGTCATTGCCATTTGGGTTATGTTTTCCTCTGTGTCGCTATTGTTCCTCTGCCCGTTTGCCCGGCTCATAGTCTACGAAGTCGTAAGCCTGAGCGTGACGCTCGTCTTTGTCGTGGTGCTCGCGCCAGGTCTCGTGCCATCCGCTGTAGTCGGGGAAGAAGGCGTCGGCAGCCTCTGGCGTGTCGTCGACCTCGGTGAGGCAGAGCCGCTGAGCCCGGTCGAGCGCCTGGGCATAGATGCTGGCTCCACCTATTATATATATATCCTCGTCGTCGCCACAGTGGGCGAGTGCCTCGTCTATCGAGGCATAGGTGTCGCAGCCCGCAAACTCGGTGGCGGTGCGGCTCAGCACGATGTTGCGGCGGTTGGGCAGCGCGCCCTTGGGCAGCGACTCAAAGGTGTGGCGCCCCATGATGATGGTGTGCCCCGTGGTGAGCGCCTTAAACCGTTTCAGGTCATTGGGCAGCCAGTATATGAGTTTGTTGTCGATGCCTATGGCGCGGTTGCGTGCCACGGCGGCTATGATGTTGATGCGCATGTTTTCAGCGAGTGGTTATACCGACACCTGCGCGGCTATGTGTGGCCACGGGTCATAGTCGGTGAGTTGGAAATCTTCGTATTTGAAGTCAAAGAGACTCTTCACGTCGGGGTTCAGGTTCATCTTGGGCAGCGGTCGCGGTGTGCGTGTGAGCTGCAGACGGGCTTGCTCTATGTGGTTCAGATAGAGATGCGTGTCGCCGGTGGTGTGGATGAAGTCGCCGGCACGCAGTCCGGTCACCTGCGCCATCATCTGGAGCAGCAGCGCATACGAGGCGATGTTGAACGGCACACCCAGGAAGGTGTCGGCAGAGCGCTGGTAGAGCTGCAGACTCAGTCGGTCGTCAGCCACATAGAACTGGAAGAGGCAGTGACAGGGTGGGAGCGCCATCTCGTCGACCTCGGCGGGGTTCCAGGCCGACACAATCATGCGGCGCGAGTCGGGGTGAGTCTTCAGCGTGTCTATCACCTGCTGTATCTGGTCTATGGTGCCGCCGTTGTAGTCGGGCCACGAGCGCCATTGGTGTCCGTACACGGGGCCTAATTCTCCGTCTTCGTCGGCCCATTCGTTCCAAATCCTTACACCATGTTCCTGCAGATAGCGCACGTTGGTGTCACCGCGCAGGAACCACAGCAGTTCATAGATGATAGACTTGAGGTGCAGCTTCTTGGTGGTAAGAAGCGGGAAACCCTCTTCGAGATTGAACCGCATCTGATGGCCGAAGACACTCTTGGTGCCCGTACCTGTGCGGTCGGTCTTGGTGGCTCCTTCGGTAAGGATGCGGTCAAGCAGATTGAGATATTGTTTCATATATTGAGTATTGTCGGTATTTGTTCGGGCAGATGGGTGCTCTTGATACGCCATTCCTGGGGATAGAGGTTGTTGGCGCGGTTGCCCAGGTTCTTGGCAAATCCCAAGGGTATGCCGTGGTAGGTGATGAGCACGATGCCGCGCGGCGTGGCGGCGTCGAGCGTTATCGCTTCTTTGCGCAGATAGGCTATGGCTTGCCCGTATCCGACCTCTGCCTGTGCAAAGGCCGAGCGGTTGAGTGCGGTCGAGAGTGCCAGCGACTGGTGGGGCACCACGTCCTTACCCTTGACGGAGCCCAAGGTGATGCCGGCGTGCAGCAGATGCAGCGACTTCTCGGCGGCGCGATACTGTGCGAGCCACCATGTGGGGATGGCGCTTAGCGTGTCGCCCCTCTCGCAGAGGGTGAAGTGGTCGCTGTCGTTTATCCACGCCCCCACATCGGTGCGCGGTCGCGTCTTGGCGGGCTTGCCGCTGTCCTTGGCGCGACGCTCTGCCAGCACGGTGTCGTCGCTCTTGCGCAGCACAGCCATGCACAGCCCTTCGCTGCGCGAGCGACCGGGGATGAAGCGATACAGACTGTCTTCGCCCTTGAGCGCACCGGTGATGTTCCATTCCTCGCTGATGTCGATGTCCAGCACATTGGCTCCCAGTCCGCGTATCCATGCGATGTTGTCCTCGTTTTCCTGTTCGTTGAACGTGCAGGTCGAGTAGACCAGTATACCGCCAGGCCGCAGACAGGGCCAGATGTCTTCGATGATTTCGCGTTGCAGCCGGTAGCAGTTTTCCACGTTCTGCCGACTCCATTCGGCTATGGCGCCGGCGTCCTTGCGGAACATGCCTTCGCCCGAGCAGGGTACGTCGGCGACAATCAGGTCGAAGAGCAGCCCCGCTTTGCGGAAGTCGCGCGGGTAGTTGTTGGTGACCATCACGTCGGGGTGTCCGTACTTCTGTATGTTTTCGCTCAGTATCTGGGCGCGTTGGCGTATGGGCTCGTTGCATATCAGCAGACTGCCCTGGGGCAGCACCCCGCGCGCCGTGGTCGACTTGCCGCCGGGCGCAGCACACAGGTCGAGCGCTGTCACTGGCCGGTCGATGACCCGCGACAGCACATGGTGCAGAAACATTGACGCCGCTTCCTGCACATAGTAACAACCGGCATGAAGCAGCGGGTCGAAGGTGAAATTGGGACGCGACTCGAGCCAGTAGGCACCGTCGCACCAGGGCACGGGCGTGACTTGGCCCACAGGGCGGCCATCGGTCTTGAAGGGGTTGAGGCGCAGGCTTACCGAGGGTTCATCGTTGAGCCCGCCAACGAGCGTTTCGTAAAGCGCATCGCTCATCAACAGCCGCGTGGAGTCCGCAAAATCTTTAGGTATATCTATCATCTTCACGCTATTAACTTTGCAAAAGTAGGTTTTTTTTAGTTATTTTGCAACTAATTGGCGTCTCAATGCGTCTAATGGATAGAAAAAAACAAAACGAAGAAGATATGAAACGATTTATTCTGACACTTACAGTCATGCTGGCTTGCATCGCCATGAGCGTCGATGCCGCCCCACACCACCGCAACCACCTCGACGACGCTGTGGTGGCCGATACTGCCCACACCGGCATCGAGGCCTACTCCGACACCGCCTCCTGGGATGCTGCCTCCGCTGCCGACTCCACCTACTACGCCTCCACGCCGTATATGGACGACGACCTGGACGATTTCGGATCGTTTGTAGATTTCTGCAAGCCCCTCTTCGGCATGGGAGGCATTGCCATTGCCGTGATAGTATGCCTGTTAGTGCTGCTCTTCCTGGCAGCGCCTCTTATAGCCGTCATCCTCATCGTCCGCCATCTCATCAAGCAGCGCAACGACCGCATAGCGCTTGCCGAGAAGGCACTGGAGCACGGCCAGCCTATACCCTCACAACTCTGCGAGCAGGCTCTCGATACCAACGAGACCCTCTGGCGCAAGGGCATACGCAACGTGTCGATAGGCGTGGGCATGATAGTGATGTTCTACATCTGGAGTTCGAGCATGCTCATGGGCATCGGCGCCCTGGTGGCTTGCTATGGCGTGGGCCAGCTGGTCATCGTGCGCACCACGGGTGGCCGCCACACCGAAGCACCGCACGACGAGGAGAGCGACAACCAGTAACCACATTATTATATATAGATAGAGCGACGTGAGAAATCTCGAAGACATAGCATGGATTACCCAGGCGGCGATATTCCACAACCGGGCAGCCTTCGGGCGGCTGGTTGAGAAATACCAGGCCCAGGTGCGTCGCTTCTTCCTCAGCCAGACGCTGGGCGACACCCAGTTGAGCGACGACCTGGCCCAAGACACCTTCGTCAAAGCCTACCTCAACATCTCCCGCTTTCGTGGAGAGGCGTCGTTCAGCACGTGGCTGTTTCGTATAGCATACAATGTGTACTACGACCACGTGAAGACGCAGCACCCGACCGACTCTCTGGAAACGCCCGCGGTGATGGGGCGCAGTGGGAGAGACACCGACAGCGGACTGCAGATGGACTTGCGCCATGCGCTGGCGCTCCTTACCGACGCCGAGCGCACCTGCGTGGTGCTCCAGCTGATGGAGGGACAGAGCATAGACCACATCACCATGGTTACGGGTATGCGCGAGGGCACTGTCAAGTCGCATCTCTCGCGTGGAAAGAAGAAAATGGCCGATTATTTAAGACATAATGGATATGACAGACAATGATGACAGACTGATAGCACAGTTTATGACCGAGCACAAGCCCCAGGTGGCCGATATGGGTTTCACCCGTCGCGTGATGCGCCACTTGCCGCAGCACACCGACCGTCTTAATCGTTATTGGACGCTCTTCTGCTTCGCCATAGGGGCGCTGGCGGTGGCGATGATGGGGTCGCTGCCCCGACTGGGTTCGCTGCTCATGGGAGTCATGGGCGACTTGGTGGGCGTGGTGGCTGTCAACGACTGCGTGCGCCCCTCGACACTCCTTACGGTGGTCGTGGCGATAACCGCCATCAGCATCATTACCATCAGCCGCACTCCTGTGCATCATCGCCGATAGCCGTCCGCGGGCGGGGACTGTGGCTGCGCGCCGCGCCTGCATACTGCCGGGCAGAGGGTTCGTTGTACATTCACCTGTGGATGTACAGCGAACCCTCTTTGGTACATCCATGACGGTGGTCGTGGCTCACGTTGTTGCGCAGCGTGTGGATGCGGTGATGCTCATTGGCTTCATCCTTGTGCTTGCCATCATTGCCGGCTCGTAACGTAAGGCACGAGCCCACGTGGCTTATGATACGAGCCCACGTTTCTTCCGTCACGAGCCCTCGTGCCTTCCGTTACGAGGCGATAGAGATGGTCAGCACGTTGGTAAAGGTGGTCTCGGCGCCGCCCAAGATATGCCCGGCGCCGCTCTTTGTACACTCTGTATCGTTATCGTTACTCACAGCATGGCTGCCCTTGGTGCCAGTTTTCCCCACGGTCTGCAGTGACAAAGCCCTGACTCTTGCGAGCCAGGGCTTTGTCGTCTGTGGGAAAAAGAGGTTATGCTATAGGGTGATGAGGCTATGCTGTGGAGTGATGAGGCTATGCGCCTGCTGTGTGGGCGCGGTGGTGTGGGGCTACTCGATGATGATGTTCAGCCCGTCGTCGCCCTCGTGCTTGTCGGTGGTGGCAGGCTTGGGTCTCTTCTTGAGTTTGCCGTGCTCGTCGAACAGTCCGTAGGTGGTACGCAGCACGATAAACTCGGTGCGGCGGTTCAGCTGGTTGGCTATCTCCTGCTTGTCCTTGTCCAGATGGCTGATAAACTCTTCGGTCAGCACGTCGCCCTCCTTGAGCCACGTGAGCCGCTCGGTGAGCTTGCGCCGTATGGTCTTGGGCTTCTCCTTGCCGTAGCCCACGGGCGTGAGCCGGTCGCGGGCTATGCCCTTGGCGGTGAGATAGTTGACCACAGCCTCGGCGCGGCGCTGCGAGAGCCGTTTGTTGTACTCGGCGCTGCCCTTGTAGTCGCAGTGGGCGCTCAGCTCGATGGTCACATTGCCGTTCTCGTTGAGCAGCGTCACCAGTTCGTCGAGCGCCTTGGTCGACTCGGGGCGCAGCGTGGCCTTGTCGAAGTCGTAGAAGATGTTGTCTATCAGCACCGGTGCGGTGATAGATACCAGCGGGAACTGCAGCACCGTCTCTTCCGACTCTTCGGTGGGCCGTACGGTGAGTTCTTCCTTATGGTTGAGGAAGCCCTTGCAGGTGGCGAGCATCACATAGCTCACTCCGGGCTTGACCACCTGGGTGAACGAGCCGTCGCTCTTGAGCGTCAGTCGGCGGTTGGTGCCGTCGTTGCCTACCATGTAGACCTCGGCCTGCGGCAGTTCGTATCCCTCGGCCTCGTAGACCCATCCCTTGACGGTGTTGACCACCTCGGGGTTCTCAAACGCGTATATATGGTCCCATCCGCGGCCGTCGCCACGGTTGGACGAGAAGTAACCCCGGTTGTGGGGTCCCTCAAAGGTCATGCCGAAGTCATCGCCGTGGGAGTTGAGCGGGTAGCCGGGGTGGTAGAGCTGGTAGCGGCCCTGCTTGTTGACCTTGGCGATGAAGATATCCAGTCCTCCCAGTCCGGAATGGCCGTTGCTCGAGAAGTAGAGGTCGCCGTTGGGGCGGAAGGTGGGAAACATCTCGTCGCCGGGGGTATTGATGGGCTCGCCCAGGTTTTCCACGCCGCCCAGTCCGACCGATGTGATGCGCACGCGCCAGATGTCCATGCCTCCCTTGCCACCTGGCATGTCGGAGACGAAGTACAGCCACTCGCCGTCGGGCGATATGGCGGGGTGGGCATAGCTTGACAGCGTGTCGCGGGTGAGCTCCAGCTTGGTGGGCTTGCTCCATGCGGCGTCGCTGCGGTTGGAGGTGACTATCTCTGCATATCGGGGCGACGAGGGGTCGGTCACACACTGGGTGAGATACATCTCACGGCCGTCGGGGCTGATGCAGCATGCGCCCTCGTCGTAGGCGGTGTTGAGGCCGCCGCTCACGGGCTCGGGCTTGGACCACTTGCCCTTGTCGTCCTTGACCGAGACGAAGATGTCGGCATTCTTGGTGCCCGTGATGCCACTCAGCTCGTCGCCCTCGGCCTCGTTGCGCGTCGAGGAGAAGTAGAGGTGGTCCAGGGCGTCGCCTGCCAGCACCGGGCTGTAGTCGGCCCGTCGCGAGTTGAAGACATCCATCCTCTTGACCTTGTATCGCGAGCCCGCCTGCTTGATGGTGGGTGCGTTGAGCGCCGACTGCAGTCCGCTCTTGGCCAGCTCGTTGTCGGGCATCGAGTCGAGCACTGTCCTGAACATGTCGGCAGCCTCCTTGTACGACGCACTCTTGAGCAGCTGTCGGCCATAAGCCAGACGGTCTTCGAGCCCAGCCTGTCCGTATCTGAGGGCATTGGCGTAGGCAGAGTTGGCTCGCTGCGACTGGTTGATGCGCTCGTAGCAGCGCGCCATCTTGAGCGCCACCTTGCCGCGCTGCTCCCGCTCCTTGGGCGAGAGCTGTCGGTAAGCCTTGCGATACTGCACGGCGGCATCATAGTATTCGCCCAGTGCCTGGTGCTTGTCGCCTTTGCGCACGGCACGCTCGGCACCACAGCCGCTCAAGGAGAGCAGCGTGGCGACAAGGATGAGAGTATATAACAGGTGTTTCATCTTTGAGTCTTTTACAAAGATAACGCCGGAATTGGCGATTTATTGCCCCAGGGTCAGTCTATTCCTAACCAGTAGCGGCTCCAGGGCAGGCGACCGAGGCACCATACTGCGGCATAGGTGGTGGCGGTGGTGCTGAGGGCTATCATCGGCACCAGGGCAGCCATGGGCGCAGCGCCGTCGTAGAGGTCGTGGAAGGCGTTGAGTATCATGATGTGGGCCAGATACATGGCGTAGCTGCACGTAGATACCGAGATGACCAGCCGGCCTATGGTCGAGGTGGCGCTGAGGCGTACGCGGCTTAACGCGCCAAAGGTGCCGAGCGTCATCATCATCACGTTGACGGAGCAGAAGTCCCAGGGCACCTCAAGCTCTATGGCATCCTTGGCAAAGGAGTCGAAGTAGAGGAAGGCCTGGGCAGTAAACAGATAGCCCACCACCAGCAGTGCCATCGACACCGACAGTCGCGGACATCCGTAGCGTCGCAGATAGTGGCCCAGGACGAAGTAGCCGCCGAAGCCGGTGTAATAGTAGAACGCTGGGGTGACGTTCCACGACGCCTCGCCCCACAGCGCGATGCCTGCATGGTGCAGATAGGGCAGCAGGGTGGTAAGCATCCACAGCGCCAGATAGCCCTGGAGTTCGCGCTTGCCACACTGGCGCAGCCAGGGCGAAACGATGGGCGCCAGCAGATACACGCCGATGAGCATGTAGATATACCAGAGGTGGCCCACCTCGACTCCGTAGTTGAGCGGGATGCGGCACACGCTGGCGATGCAGGTGGCGATGCCGTCGCCGCTACGCAGCATGAAGTAGACGGCATAGGCCACGCACCAGAACACCCACGGGAAGAGGATGCGGGTGAAGCGGCGGCGGAAGAAGGTGGCGGTAGAGGTGGAGACGGGCAGCAGCAGATAGCCCGAAATCATTACAAAAAGCGGCACACAGATGCGTGCCACGCTGTTCATCCATGTCAGCAGTGGGATGTTGGCATGGATTACGCTCAGGTTGTCTCCGATGTAGTAATACTCGCTGGCGTGCTGCCACAGCACCAGCACGATGGCGACCACTCTGATGAGGTCGAGCGCTATATTGCGCGTAGGTTTGCAGGTAGAGGTCATTATTGTGTCTTGTTGTCGTTGTTGAGAGGCTGTCGCCAGTCACATCCCTCGCGCCAGCGGCTGCAACCATAGGCGGTCTTGCCCTTGATGATGGTGCCCTGGCCACACTTGGGGCAGGGGCGGCCCACCATGGGGTCGGCGGGCTGTGCGTCGGGTGCAGGTGTGACGGGCTTGGGGGTAGAGTCGGCGGCTTTGGGTTTGGCGTCGGCGGGCTTGGCTGCCGGCTTGCGGGGTGCGGCCTTGCGCTTGGCTGGCTTCTTCTTGAGGTCCTCGTCGGTGGTCACGGTGACACGCCGGTTGGAGTTGTCGCGCAGCACATCGTTGACGATGTCGGTGATTTGCACCTTGAGCTCGTTGACAAACTGCGAGGCGTCGTACTTCTTGTGCTCTATGTCGCGCAGCTTCTTCTCCCAGATACCCGTGAGCTCGCAGCTGGTGAGCAGCCGCTCGTGTATCATGTCTATCAGCTGTATGCCGGTGGGCGTGGCTATGAGGTTCTTGCGCTCGCGGCGTATGTAGTGGCGCTTGAAGAGCGTCTCGATGATGCCGGCTCGCGACGATGGGCGTCCGATGCCGTTCTCCTTGAGCGCGGCGCGCAGTTCCTCGTTGTCCACAAACTTGCCTGCTGTCTCCATGGCTCTCAGGAGCGTGGCCTCGGTGTATGGCTTGGGTGGCGTGGTCTGCTTCTCGGTAAGAGTAGGCGTGTGGGGACCCTCTTCGCCCTTGACAAAGGCTTCGAGGGTGCGCTCTTCGTCGTCTTTCTCGGCCTCGTCGTCCTTATGGGTGTCTCGGGCATAGACCTGACGCCATCCGGGGTCAAGAATTTCCTTTCCCGACACCTTGAAGTCTATCTTGTCTACGGCTCCCGTCACCGTGGTGGTGGCAAAGGCACAGTCGGGGTAGAAGGCGGCGATGAAGCGGCGCACGATGAGGTCGTAGACATTGTGCTCGAGGTCGGTGAGTCCTCTCGCCTCCTGTCCGGTGGGAATGATGGCGTGGTGGTCGGTCACCTTGGAGGTGTCGAAGATACGCTTGGGCTTGATGAGGGGCTTCCCGGCTATCGGTCGCATCAGTTCGTGATAGCTCTTGAGCCCGTTCATGATGCCTGGACACTTGGGATAGATGTCGTCGGAGAGGAATTGGGTGTCGACACGAGGGTAAGTAGTGAGCTTCTTCTCATAGAGAGACTGGATAATGTTAAGCGTCATCTCGGCAGAGTAACTGAACTTCTTGTTGCAGTCTACCTGGAGCGAGGTGAGGTCGTAGAGGTGGGGTGGGGCTTCGGTTCCCTTCTTCTTCTGCACGCCTGTCACTCTGAAGGGTTTGCCCTCGATGGTGGCAAAGGCCTGCTCGCCCTCTTCGCGGGAGGTGAACTTGCCCTGTGTCGCAGTAAACTGAGTGTTGCGATATATCGTCGCCAGTACCCAATATGGCTCGGGTTTGAACTGGTCTATCTCCTTCTGTCGGTTAACGATAAGTGCCAGCGTGGGAGTCTGCACTCGGCCGATGCTCAGCACCTGTCGGTTCTGTCCATACTTGAGCGTATAGAGTCGGGTGGCGTTCATGCCCAGCAGCCAGTCGCCCACGGCTCGCGAGAGTCCGGCCAGGTAGAGCGAGTTGTAATCTTCCTGCTCGCGCAACTTGGCAAAGCCTTCGCGTATGGCCTCGTCGGTCATCGACGATATCCACAGTCGCTTGACGGGGCAGGTGGCCCTTGCCATCTGCATCACCCACCGCTGTATGAGCTCACCCTCCTGTCCGGCGTCACCGCAGTTGACGATGCTGTCGGCCTGGGTCATGAGTTTCTGGATGACTGCAAACTGCTTCTTGATGCCCTGGTCGTCTATGAGCTTGATGCCGAATCGTGGCGGAATCATGGGTAGCGCGGCAAGGCTCCAGTGCTTCCAGTTCTCGGCGTAGTCGTTGGGCTCCTTGAGGCAGCACAGGTGGCCGAAGGTCCACGTCACCTGATACCCGTTGCCCTCCATGTATCCGTCGCGCGCCGAGGTGGCGCCGATGATGCGGGCAATGTCTTTGGCCACACTGGGTTTCTCTGCTATACAAACTATCATCTGTCTTGTCCTTAATCTTTGCTGTGGTTGCAAAGTTACTAATTAATGGCGAAACGGACAACTTACTGCCCTTTTCTCTTTCCTGTGCATCAATAATATATACAAAAAAGCTGGAGGTACTCTCCTGCTTGGTGAGAGTAATCTCCAGCTTTGCAGAGGCATCCTCCAGCGTCGGGGAGATGTCCTCTGTATGTGTAGATGCGGTGGCGGTGGCGGCAGTGGCTCAGGCGCGTTTCCACTTGAGCCGCAGACTGTTGAGCACCACGCTCACGCTGCTCATGGCCATCAGTGCGCTTGCCCACATGGGCGTAATCTGGAAGTCGGTGACGGCGTAGAGGGCTCCGGCGGCAAGGGGGATGCAGACGAGATTGTAGATGAACGCCCAGAAGAGGTTCTGGCGAATCATGCCTACCGTCTGGCGCGACAGACTGAAGGCTTCGGCAATGCGGCGCAGGTCGTTGCCCATGAGGGTGACCTGTGCCACGTCCATCGCTACATCGGTGCCGCGGCCCATGGCTATGCCCACATCGGCGGCTGCCAATGCCTGACTGTCGTTGATGCCGTCGCCCACCATCGCCACATGCCTGCCCTCGGCCTGCAGACGGGCCACCATGTCCTGCTTGTCCTGTGGCATGACGCGGCTGCGCCAATGGTCTATGCCAGCCTGCTTGGCCCAGTAGACGACAGCCTCGTCGCGGTCGCCGCTCATCATATAGATGTCTATACCCTGACTCTTGAGTTGCGCGATGGCCTCGCGGGCGTGGGGCTTCAGATTCTCGCGTCGGCTTACGTCGTCGCTGTCGGCGGCATCGGCGGCAGGGAGAGTGAGGGTGCCCGTCTTGTCGATGACGATGGCATCGATGTGGCGCATGGTCTCGAGCGCGGTGGCGTCCTTGATGAGTATGCCCATGCGTGCTGCACGCCCTATGCCCACCATGAGTGCTGTGGGGGTGGCGAGTCCCATGGCGCAGGGACAGGCGATGACCAGCACCGACACCGCCGACATGACGGCTCGGGGCAGCTGGCTCATGCCGCCGACCGTGAGCCACACCATGAGGGTGAGCGCCGAGAGGGCAAGTACCGTGGGCACGAAGATGGCGGCTATCCTATCGACTACACGCTGCACGGGAGCCTTGGAGCCCTGGGCCTGCTGCACCATGCGGATAATCTGTGCCAGCATGGTCTTGCTGCCTACCTCGCGGGCGGTGAAGCGCAAGGCGCCGCTGACGACGATGGTGCCCGCCAGCACGCGGTCGCCGGCATGCTTGGCTACAGCCTGGGGCTCACCGCTTATCATGCTCTCGTCTATCGTCGCTGTGGTGTCGCCCCAAGCGGTGACCACGCCGTCGACAGCCACTTTCTCTCCGGCTCTCACCTCGACGCAGTCGCCGGGTTGCACAGCAGCGAGAGGCATCTCGACGAGAGCGTCGCCGCTCACCACGCGCGCTGTCTTGGGAGCCAGGCCCATGAGCGAGCGTATGGCTGAGGCTGTGCTGTGCTTGGCGCGCTCCTCGAGCATGCGGCCCGTGAGCACGAAGGTGAGTATCATGACTGTGGCATCATAGTAGGTGTGCCACTCCATGCCCGAGGCAGTCCATACGTCGCCCCAGAAGGTGTTGAAGAAACTGAAGCCGAAGCTGATAATCGTGCTCATCGCCACGAGAGTGTCCATGTTGGCTGTGGCATGCAGCGTCTGTCGCCATGCTGAGCGATAGATGTCGCGTCCGCACCACACCATAGCCGCCAGAGCTATCAGCATGGATAGCTGGTTGGCTGCATCGGCGCTGCCCGTCTCTATCCACCCCATGCCTATGGTCATGCAGAGCAGCGAGAGCAGCCACGCCACCGCCACCTTGCGTCTCAGGCGCTGATACTGCCGTCGCTCGATGGCTTCTACGTTGCGGTCTTGCTCTATCACCAGGTCGTAGCCCGCCTGGGCCAACCGCTCCTTCATCGCCTGGGGCGAGGTGAGGTGCTCGTCGTAGGTCACCGTCACGGTGCGAGCGGCGAGATTGACGCTGGCTGTCGTCACGCCCTCCATGCGCGAGAGGGTGCGCTCTACGGTGCCGGCACATCCGGCACACATCATGCCGAGTACGGCTATCGTGCGTGTAGTCATATCCTTATACCTTATTATATATATGTTATTACCTTATTATATATATAGATCCGACGCCAAACACCATGAGGGTGGCAGCGACGACGATGTGTGCAAAGTTACACAACTCTGCGCAGAATGCAAACGGTTGGGACTGGAAATCAGAGGTCAGTGCCACACTTCGCGCCATGACTCCCTATGCCACAGGTGGTGTAGCCAGGCGTAGGGACGGCGTTGCTGCGGGTAGTGCGGGTTGTACTGGTTGGCGTAAGCCTCGCGCTCAAAGGCGAGGTTGGCATAGCTCTTGTAGCCGTCACGGCAATAGGCCAGACGGAGCAGCCACTCGACGGCATACCACAGGTAGAAAAAGATGTAGAGCATCTCGCGCTGCTGCAGGGTGTGTATATACTCGTGACGGGCACTGACACTATTCAGCGGACCTTTGGCGAAAACGACGCCAAAGAGGTTGATGGCATAGAAACTCTTACCTAAAGGCAGGTGGTTGACACAATATACTCTCATGACAATAACTTTAGCCTTGCGGCGCAATACACATTCATTGAATACACTGCTGCAAATGTATTACTTTTTTGTGAAACCGCTCCATTTTTCCCCCTCTTTTTTTCTATCCATCATTACTTTTATCGTGTCGGGGAATGGGGTGGGCGTTGAGATCATCATCGCTGTGACGGCGATGATGGCCGCCACGATGCGTGTAAGAGTGTTAAATTTATCGTTAAACGATAATAAAACTGGAGTTTTGCTTGGTGGTTACAGAGATAATCTCTACCTTTGCCATATCGTTATTCGATAAATAATATACAATTAACAATAAGTTATTAATAATTATCAAGAAAACAGATGAAACGTAAGTTCAACTTCTATTGTATTCTGCTGTTGATAGCCGTGGCTTTCTCTCTCTTCACGGCTGCCCAGCACTTTGTCGAAGGCTTTAACAGCGGTTATGCCGACGCCACCCTTGAGTTTCAGGACCGTGCCACGGGCAAGACCTGCAAACCCTACATTCTGGACTTGCGTTCGCACAACCCGGCACGCCGCGAACTGGCGATGACCAACACGATGACTGGCAATACCGACTCGCTGCGCGTGAGCAAGGTGACCGCTTGGGTGGTCGCCGAAGGCACGGGTAGCACGCCGGTGCTGGTCACCATAGGCAATATGCTGGTGCTGCTGGCGATGTCGGGTTGTTGTTTAGCTTTCTGGGTAGTCTTCATCCGGCTGGTGCTTGCCGTAAACCGAGGTGAAGACTTCGGCGAGTCTGCCACTCGTCGGCTGCGGCTGATGGGTTGGTACATCATAGCCATCTATCTGGGCGAATGGCTGTTGCTGGCCTTTGACACTACGCCCGCCGTGGCCTATGCCGGCTACGACGTGAGCCTCCACAGCGAGATAGACAGTATGCTGCTCGTCATAGGGTTGGGCTTGCTCATGGTGAGCCAGCTCTTTGCCGTGGGCCAGAAGATGAAAGAAGAAAACGACCTTACCATATAAACAGTACCAATCATGGCAATCATAGTAAATGTAGACGTGATGATGGCCCGGCGCAAGATGTCGTCGGGCGAGTTGGCCGAGCGGGTGGGTATCACTCCCGCCAACCTCTCGGTACTCAAGACGGGCAAGGCCAAAGCCATACGCTTCACCACCCTTGAAGCCATTTGTCAGGCTCTCGACTGCCAGCCCGGCGATATACTCGAATATCGTGCCGACGATGACGGTCAGCATGCCCCTTGAGGTCAAGTCAGGTGAAGTGTTCACCAGTTGGCAGCCGGCAGTTGGCTCAAGGGCTTTTCTCACCACGCCGACCACCCCGTCAACCATCATTTCCGCCAACTGAGGAAGCGAAATCGCGCCAACTGAGGAAGTGAAAATGCGCCAACTGAGGAAATAAAAATGCGCCAACTGAGGAAATAACAGAAAAAAGATGTATATTTGCAGCTGTAAATCAAATCATTTGAAGATATGGAGTACAAACATAGAATAGCAGACCAAATGCTTGCAAAGAAGTTGGCAAGCAAAGGAGCCATATTGATAGAAGGTCCCAAGTGGTGCGGGAAGACCACCACCGCCGAACAGCAGGCAAACAGCATCTTGTATATGGATAATCCTACGTCGTTGGCAACCAATCTGGAGATGGCGGAGATTGACGCTTCCGTGTTGCTGGATGGCGATACTCCGAGACTGATTGACGAGTGGCAGTTGGCGCCGAAGCTGTGGGATGCCATAAGGTTTGAGATTGACCATAGGCGCGAGGTTGGGCAATTTGTCTTGACAGGTTCTGCCGTTCCCGCGGAAGAAAAAGAGATACACCACTCTGGCACAGGACGGTTCAGCTGGTTGACCATGCGTCCAATGAGCCTCTATGAGTCAGGAGAGTCAAATGGCGGTGTTAGCTTGGCTCATCTGTTTGGAACTCCTGAAAAAATTGTCGCCGTAAACAAGCTGAAGATAGATGACATTGCCTTCTTGATTTGCCGTGGTGGCTGGCCCTTCGCATGCAATTTGCAAGGCGAGGCTGCCCTGGCGCAAGCGTTCGATTATGTGGACGCCATTATCAAAAAAGATATTTCCCGAGTGGATGGAGTTAACCGCAATAGTACGACAACGAGGCTGCTTTTGCGTTCATACGCCCGTAACCAAGGTTCGCAGGCAACCATCGGAACTATAGTGGCAGACATGATGACCAATGATGAAAATGAAATAAGCGTAAAGACGGCAGGCGGTTATTTGGAGGCATTGCGAAAGATATTTGTCATAGAGGACTCTGAGGCTTGGAACCCCAACCTCCGCTCAAAGACAGCCATCCGCACGGCCAACACCCGATACTTCATAGACTCTTCGATAGGCACCGCAGTATTGGGACTTGGTCCAAATGACCTTATTGGCGACCTCAACACTATGGGGCTCTTCTTTGAGACCCTGTGTATCCGTGACTTGCGGGTATTTGCAGATGCGCTGGATGGTGCGGTGTATCATTATCGAGACAAGAACGGGCTGGAATGTGATGCCGTGATACATCTCCGTAATGGAAAATACGGACTTGTTGAGGTTAAGCTGGGTGGTGACAGGCTCGTCAATGAAGGTGCTGCCAATCTGTTGACTCTTAAGGAAAAAATAAATACAGAAAAGATGAACGAGCCCTCCTTCATGATGGTGCTTACAGGTACAGGCGATTATGCCTATCGAAGAAAAGATGGCGTATTCGTAGTTCCCATTGGATGTCTGAAAGACTGAAGCAGACAAGAAAACAATCTCATAAAGGCCCACCCTGACGAGGATAGCCTCTACCATCATCGTGGCACTCTGGACGGAAACAATTAATCAACAAAATAACCCTACAAATGAAAATTAAAATGTTAATCGCGGCACTCGCCATCTCAGGTATGACCTCTGCCCAAACACTCAAAAGCGGCATTGACAAGGCCAACATGAACCTTGAAGTCAAGCCCGGTGAAGATTTCTACCAGTTCGCTGCCGGCGGCTGGCTCAAGAGCCATCCACTCGACGCCGTACACCCCATGAACGGTTCGTTTACCGATTTGGACGAGCAGAACAACGACCGCATACGCGACCTCGTGAAGGAGTATGCCGAGAAGCACATGCCCCAGGGCACAGTGGGCCAGAAAATTGGTTCGCTTTACCGTATGTATATGGACACGGTGGCTCGCAACCGTATGGGCTACGAACCCATCAAGCCCGCCCTCGCCAAGGTGGCTGCCATCAAGAACCGCAAGCAGTGTGAGCGCGTGATGTACGAACTGGGTGCCAAGGGCTACGGCACCATGCTCTTCGGCTTCGGACTGGGCCAGGACGCCATCAACTCAGACCAGTACATCTTCGGTGCCAACCAGGGTGGCATCGGTCTTGACCCCGAATACTATACCCAGCCCAATGAGCAGCAGAAGGCAGTGGTGGCCGCCTACAAGAGTCTGATGAAAGACCTCTTCAAGATGGTGGGCAACAGCGAGGCCATGGCTGAGAAGAAGATGCAGGCAGCCTTCGCCATCGAAGACCAGATAGCCCGCCAGAGCTACGACCAGGTGAAGAGCCGCGACCCTCAGGCCAATATCCACAAGATGAGCTGGCAGGACCTGCTGCGCGACTATCCCGGCATCGACTGGAAGCAGCTCTGTCTGGCTTATGGCTATCCTTCCGACATTGACTCTGTCGATGTGGGTCAGCCCGAGCCCATCCACGAGGTAGAGAAGATACTCGCCACCGCCGACCTCTTCGCCCTCAAAGCCACTCTGGAGGCCAGCGTCATCAGTTCGTCTGTGAGCCTGCTCTCCGACGACTTCGTCAACCGCCGTTTCGAATACACCAAGGCCGTCTATGGCGTCAAGGAGCAGCAGCCCCGCTGGAAGCGCGGACTGGGATTTGTCCAGGGACTCATGGGCGAGTCTATCGGCAAGCTCTATGTCGCCAAGTACTTCCCCGAGAGCAGCAAGCAGAGAGTGGTGGAGATGGTACACAACCTGCAGGACGCCTTCGCCCAGCGCATCGGCGAGAGCACATGGATGACCGATGCCACCAAGGCCAAGGCCATAGAGAAGCTGCGCAGTATGCGTATCAATATAGGTTATCCCGATAAGTGGCAGAACATGGAAGAGTACGTGCAGATAGACGAAAGCAAGAGCCTGCGCGCCAACTACGACGAGATTATCCCCGCCCTGCGCCGCCGCAGTCTGGAGAAGAAGTGGCGCAAGCCTGTCGACAAGACTGTCTTCGCCTGCAATCCCCAGATGGTCAACGCCTTCTATGCCCCAACCTTCAACAGTATCAACTTCCCGGCAGCCATCCTCCAGGCTCCGTTCTTTGACGCCGAGGCCGACGACGCCGCCAACTATGGCGCCATAGGAGCCGTCATCGGCCACGAGATGAGCCACGGCTTCGACGACCAGGGCTGCCAGTTTGACAAGAACGGCAACCTGAACAACTGGTGGACCGACGAGGACAAGGCCAACTACAGCCAGCGCACCAAGGTGTTGGCCGACTGGTTTAGCGCACAGGAGGTACAGCCCGGTCTGAAGGTCAATGGCGAGAAGACCCTTGGCGAGAACATCGGCGACAACGGCGGTATCAACGTGGCATTCCGTGCCCTGCAGAACGTGATGGCCAAGCAGCCTCTGCCCGAGAAGGACGGCTACAGCGCAGCCCAGCGCTTCTTCCTCTCCTATGCCCGCATCTGGGCCAGCAATGTGGCTCCGCAGTTCGTGGCTTACCTCGTCAACAGCGACGTACACTCGCCCAACCATCTGCGTGTCAATGCCGCTCTGCCACATATCGACGCCTGGTATGAGGCTTGGGGCATACAGCCCACCGATCGCCTCTATCTGGCTCCCGACAAGCGCGCCCACATCTGGTAATCACTCGGTGTGAACCGACCGCATAAGCATGGCTCCCGTCTGCCCCAAGAGAGGCAGCGGGAGCCTTTTGGGTAGCCACGGTGATGACGGCGCCGTCATCTACACCTTAAATTATAATAATAGGGGAAACCCTATTGCGATTTAGGGGAAAAACCATGGCGGTGACGGTGGAATTGGTTACTTTTGCAACCATAACAGCAACTAAAACCAGTGAAGGGAATGAGGAAACAATACGCAGCAATAGCCGCTTCGACGCTCCTGGTGATGAGCGGATGCGGCACCTACGCCGGACAGGGCGCCTATACCGGTGCCACCTTCGGCTCGATATTGGGTAGTGCCATCGGTGGCATCAGCGATGGACCGCGCGGTCATGACATGGGTACCATCGTGGGCATGGCGGGTGGTGCCGTGCTGGGAGGCATCATCGGCAACGCCGCCGACCAGCAGCGACAGCAGGGCTATGACAACGGCGGATATGCCAGCCGTCGCCAGCGTCAGCGCGACTATGGCGACGACACCTATACCAGCCGTCAGCAGCGCCAGCGTCCACGCGCCCAGCAACCCGTGACCACCCAGCAGAGCGAAGCCGGGTATGGCAGCGGTTTCGACGAGAACAACGGCGGCGACGACCGCATCGAGTTCACCCCCGACGATGGCGGTAACAGCGAGAAGGGCACTAAGCCCACGCAGGTGCTGCCCGGTTCGTCGAGCGTGGAGAATATCGCCGAGGGCATAACCTATACGCC
This sequence comes from Prevotella sp. P5-64, assembly GCF_002251285.1. Lineage (NCBI taxonomy): Bacteria > Pseudomonadati > Bacteroidota > Bacteroidia > Bacteroidales > Prevotellaceae > Prevotella > Prevotella sp. P5-64. Next base: position 22,858 of record NZ_NPJK01000037.1, on the reverse strand, counting down.
GACGATAGAGATACGCAACGCCCGGTTTATAGACGCCAATGGCGACAACCGCATAAGCCGCAACGAGCTGTGCAAGGTGGTCTTTGAGGTCTACAACAACGGCCGTCAGACCATCTATGATGTACAGCCCATGGTGGTCGAAGCCACCGGCAACCGCCATATCTTCATCTCGCCCGGCGTGCATGTAGAGAAGATTGCCCCCGGATGCGGCATACGCTACACCGCACTGGTCAAGGCCGACAACCGCATCAAGGCCGGCAACGTGAAGTTGTGCATCTCGGTCATCGAGGGCAACAACCACAAGATTTCCAAGGTCAACGAGTTTAATATCGCCACCTGCAAATAGACAGGAGGCCGAAATAACCACACGGCGTGCCTGGGACGTGAAGAGGAAAAACGTTCCGGGCATGTTGTTTTTCGTCCCTTTCGTTTGGGGATTGATGATTAAAGCCTTAACTTTGCATAACAATCTAAATTAAAGACATAATGAACAAGAAAATCATCACTTTGCTGATACTGGTGGGACTGTTTATGACAGCGCTCACCGCCAGCGCCCAGGTGGCCTTTGACTGGCCCTACAAGACAGTGGATGGCACTATCGTCACCCAGGTTCCCGAACGTCCTGCCGGCCAGCAGCCCGCACTGGGACTCACTGCACCCAAGCTCAAGGTGGTGCGCGTGGGATTTGTAGGACTGGGCATGCGCGGTCCCGACGCCGTGCGCCGCTTTACCCATATCAACGGCACCCAGGTGATGGCCCTCTGCGACCATGAGCGCGAGCGCGCCGACACCTGCAACACCATTCTGCGCGCCGCATCCATGCCCCCGGCAGATATATATTATGGTGAGGACGGATACAAGAAGTTGTGCGAGCGCAAGGACATCGACCTGGTGTATATCGCCACCGACTGGCTCCACCACTTTGTTGTGGCCAAGTATGCCATGGAGCATGGCAAGCACGTGGCCATCGAGGTGCCGTCGGCCATGAACCTGCGCGAGATATGGTCGCTCATCGACCTCAGCGAGAAGACCCGCCTGCACTGTATGATGCTTGAGAACTGCTGTTATGACTTCTTCGAGCTCAACAGCCTCAATATGGCGCAGCACGGAGTGTTCGGCGAGGTGCTCTATGTGCAAGGTGCCTATCGCCATGACCTCTCCCAGTTCTGGGATATGTACTGGAAGAAGGACGCCAATGACCGTCTGGGCTGGCGCTTGGACTTCAACCAGAAATTCCGGGGCGATGTATATGCCACCCACGGTCTGGGCCCCATCGCCCAGGTGCTGGATATACACCGCGGCGACCGCATGAAGACTCTCGTGGCTATGGATACCAAGTCGGTGAACGGTAAGGCGTGGGCAGAGAAGCTCTTGGGCAAGCCCTGCGAGAAGTTTGCCAACGGCGACCATACCACCACCCTCATCAGCACCGAGAATGGCAAGGTCATAGAGATACACCACAACACCATGACGCCCCAGCCCTACAACCGCATGTACCAACTCACGGGTACCAAGGGCTTTGCCAACAAATATCCTACTGAGGGCTACGCGCTCTCGGGCGATGAGATGAAGAACAGTGGCGTGCGCCCGTCGGCCGACAATCTCTCGGGCCACTCCTATATGCCCGCCGCCGACCGCCGTGCGCTCACCAAGAAATATGAGAGCCCCATCGTGACCCGCTATCTGGCTCAGGCCAAGAAGGTAGGCGGCCACGGAGGTATGGACTACATCATGGATAGCCGTCTGGTCTACTGTCTGCAGCACGGGCTGCCTTTCGACATGGATGTCTATGACCTGGGCGAATGGTGCTGTCTGGCAGAGCTTGGTTCGCTGTCGATGGACAATGGCAACAAGCCGGTAGAGGTGCCCGACTTCACCCGCGGCCACTGGAACGATGTGAAAGGCTACCGCCACGCTTTTGCCACACCCGAAGAGGATGCACAGGTAGATGCCGAGTCAGCCGCCTTCACCGAAAAGCTCAAGGCCAAAGGCGCCAAGTACTGGCAGAAGCACAGCAAGTAGATAACCGGGCGCAAGCCCCACGACGATAGCCACCGCAGCCAGAGGCTCAGGTAGCATAGCATTATCCGCAATGCCCATAGACAGGCATTGCGGATATTTTATTAGGCCCAACCGCCCGCCCCCAATTCTCCCGAAACTTCTGCCGACCGCAAATAACCTGACTTCGCGACCTGATATGGCCAAATCGTGGCCCGCAAAGAATAAATACCGTCACGCAATGACTAAATCCAACCTCGCAATCAATATGGAGAGGGTCATGGCATGCACTATTTAGCCTCAGTGGCTGGATATATGGGCTGAGGCTATTGGTTTAATAGCTCTTTATCTGTCAGGAAATCCAATAAGCTAATGGTCAGAATACCAAATTCGTCTTCCTTACGATGGATGTCGTCACCAACAATGACTATTTTTCGAAAGTGGTCGTTGATTGACAGTAACGGACGGCTCTCTTGGGCCTCTTTCTCAGTCGTGGGCATGTGGTAAGCCGACTGGATATACACTCTATATGGAGGGCGGTTTACCACGAAGTCAACCTCCAGCATTCTTCTGACAAACTTTCCGTTCTCGTCCTTGCCCCCAAGTTCAACCAACCCAACATCCACATTATATCCACGACTGCGGAGCTCATTGTAGATAATGTTTTCCATAATGTGTGTTTCCTCTTGCTGACGATAGTCGAGAATAGCTGCGCGGATGCCAATATCGGCAAAGTAATACTTGGATTCGGTACCAATATACTTTCTGCCTTTCACGTCGTAGCGCAAGGCCTCCTCTATCAAGAATGAGTCTTCCAGATATTCAATATATAGCTTTATCGTATCTCGCTTTATGGACACGCCTTGTGCAGACTGAAATGTGTTGGCTATTCTCGTTGGATTGGTAGACGAACCTATTCCTGAAGCTAATACTCGCACAAGTTCTTTCATTCCTTCAGGGTTGCGCAAATGGTTGCGCTCTATCACATCACGGAGATAGGTAGTTTCATACAGATTATGCAAATAATCGGTTTTTTTCTCTTCTGTTTCCAGCAAAGCCACCTGCGGGAGTCCTCCAAAAGTATAGTAATCCAACCATGCCTTGCGTATGTCGCCGCCAATACCCTTGAAATACTCATCGAAGGTGAGAGGCCAGATGCGTATTTCGTCACCTCTGCCACGAAATTCCGTTACGATATCGCTCGACAGGAATCTGGAGTTTGACCCCGATACATACACATCCACATTCCTTATGTGGGTTAAACTAAGGATAACCTCTATGAAATCTTCCACCAGTTGTACCTCATCCAAAACAATATAAAAAGGATTGCCATCATCAACTACCTTGGAGTCTATATAGTCAAGTAGAGCATCAGGTTTTCTCAGTCGTCGGTTTCGGAAGTCATCAAGTTGTATCTCGATGATGTGGCTGCCAGTCACTCCATGTTTCAACAGCCAGTTGTGCCAGATATTGAACAGCAGAAAGGACTTTCCGCATCGTCTGACACCCGTAATAATTTTCACAAGTCCGTTTCCGCGTCCTGCGATAAGCTCATTCAAGTATTTCTTACGTTCGAATATCATATTAGGGTATATTTTTTGATACCAGTATCATATTTTACACCGCAAATATACTGCTTTTATATGAAAAGGATGCCTAAACGATGCGAAAAAACGTTCGGCAAGTGTTAGAAACAATTGTTGTTATACCAAAAGCGATGTTGTCGCCACTGTTTCTGATTAAAGAACATTCTATAGTCAATTTGGAAGCAACCAATAAGGTCATGGCATGCACAAACCAAGCCTCATGGAGCCCATGGATGGCCTCGAAATTGCAAAAACAGCCAAAATTGGTACAGAAAAACAATAAAAAGTTTGTTTACTGTACCAGTTTTGACTATCTTTGTGGCATGATTATGGACTTAGAGCATATTGGCAACATTCCAGTAAGCACCGCTACGGTGGCATCTCTATTCCCGGAAATGTCGGCAGGTAATCAAAAGGTGCTTCAACTTGAGACGGCAGGCAAGGTAATACGTCTTAAGAGAGGGCTATATGTGATAGCCCCCAAGGTATCGCGGGTGAGCCTGTCAACAGAGTTGATAGCCAATCATCTCTATGCCCCTTCGTATGTGTCCAGACAGACAGCCTTGCGCTATTACGGACTGATACCCGAGGCAGTCTATACCACCCAGTCGATGACGATAAAGCACTCCCGCCACTTTGATACCCCCGTGGGGCGCTTCGAGTATCAGATGATTTCGCGCGAGGCCTTCTCTGTAGGCGTGACAAGCATCAACCAGCATAGCTACTCGTTTCTGATGGCTACACCCGAAAAGGCGCTGTGCGATCTGATAGCCAATTCTCCTAATGTCAACCTCCGCTATCTGAAGGATGTTGAGGCTTATCTGGAAGGTGACATCCGCATGGACATAGATGACTTCCTGTGTATGGATGTAGGTATCTTTGAGCGGTATGCACAAGTCGGGAAAAAGGGAAAATCGATAGAAACTCTGATAAAATATATGAAGAAATGAGCACAAACGAAATATACAATCAGATGTTGTCGGTCTATGAACTTACGACCGAACAGCAGAGGCGCAATGCCATCTTCGAGGTCAATCAGCAGGTAATCCTTGCAGGGCTGTATAATGGGGGATTCTTTGACGAGGCAGCCTTTTATGGCGGCACCTGTCTGCGTATCTTCCATGGTTTGCAGCGCTTCTCTGAAGATATGGACTTCTCGCTCGTCTCTCCCAATGACCACTTCGACTTTACCCGATACTTCCAGCCGATAGTCAATCAGTTTGCCCTCGTCGGTCGCGAGGTTGAGATCAAGAAGAAAGACAAGAAGAACTTTGGCAAAGAGGAGTCTGCCTTCTTGAAGGATAACACTGATGTCTATGATATCACCTTCCAGACGGAGAAAACGGTAAAGATAAAGATAGAAGTAGACACGCAACCACCATTGAAGTTTGATACCGAACAGAAACTGCTTCTCCAGCCACAGTCATTCATGACACGATGCATCACTCTGCCAGACCTGTTTGCAGGCAAGATGCACGCATTGCTGTATCGGGTGTGGAAGAATAGGGTGAAAGGCCGTGACTGGTATGACTTCGAATGGTACGTTCGCCACAATATTCCTCTTGACTTTGCCCACCTGCATGAACGGGCCTTACAGTTCAATCAGGAGGATATCACCAAGGAGTCGTTTCTGGACAAGCTGAGCGAGCGACTGGCATCGGCAGACATCAAGCAGGTCAAGGCAGACGTGCTGCCCTTTGTCCGCAATCCCAAGGAACTTGACATCTGGTCAAACGACTATTTCCTGCAACTGACCAAGATGGTGAAATGGACCACTGAAGACTGATGCCGCGGTCATGGCGATAGTGGCTGCCTCTGTAACGAGAGGTATGCCAAGGGCCAGGCTCGCCCCCCGAAATCGCAGCAATAACAATAAAGGCAAGCACCTCTGTCATGGGTGCTTGCCTTTATTGCTGCTGTGGTATGGAGACTATGGATGCTCAGCCAGGTGCCGTCGCTGCCGTCGGCGGGGTGATGGCGGGCGGGGCGAAGGTGTGGGGTAGCGGGGGTTATTTCTTGGTCTTCACGCTGCCGTTCTTTCCCAGCACGAGGGTGGTGGCTTTCAGACTGCGCTTGGTATGGTCGAAGATGGTGGACGGATTGATGCGCACGCCACGGTACTTGACCTCGAAGTGCAGGTGCTCGGTGGTGGCCCGGCCCGTGCGCCCCGTGAGTCCGATGACGTCTCCGGCCTTGACCTTGTCGCCTACCTTGACCAGATTCTTGTACTGGTGGGAGTAGAGCGTCTCAAAACCGAAAGCGTGGCGGATGATGATGCAGTTGCCGTAGCCCGAGAAGGGGGCTGAGCGGGTGACGACGCCGTCGAAAGCAGCCACGATGTTGTCTTTGGGCTTGGTCTTGAGGTCTACGCCACTGTGGCGCCGTCTGCCGCCATAGGGGCTGATGACCTTGGCACCCGGGAGCGGGTAGGCCCAGTGCTCCTCCTCTATCTGGGTAAGGTCGAGCTCGAAGCTGCTGCTGTTTTCAAACGGGTTGGTTTCCTCGTCGGGGTCGAGGGTCAGTCCGCGCTTCTCGTTGCTCTCTCCGTCGATGTGGGTTATACGGATATTGGCGCCGCGCTTCTCGAACGCCAGCACCTGACGGTAGAGTCGGTGGTTGCGGGCATTGACGATGGTGGCGGGGTTGACGCGTGAGCCGTTGACCATGATGAAGAAGCGGCAGAGACCCTGCTCGCCGTCGTTGCCGATGATGGCGATGGTCTGTCCGGCCTTTACCGTCTGTCCGCTCTGCACCAGGTTCTGCGCATTGTTTTCATAGACAGTCTCCAGACCATTGTCGTGGCGTATCACGATGACATTGCCGTGGCGGTCCATCTTTCGCGCGAGTCGTACGCAGCCGTCAAACATGGCCTTGACGGCATCGCCCTTCTTGGAGGTGATTTCCAGCCGGTCTTCCTTGTCAGAGAGCGTAGCCTTGCCCACGGGCAGCGGGAAGCTGTAGGCTCGGTCGCCCATGCTGGTGAAGTCGATGCTGAAGGCTTTGCTCTTGTCAAAGAGTCCGGGGGTGCTGATGCTTATCTGCTGGGTTTCGGCTGGGGTGAACTTGATGTTGGCTGGGGTGGATGCCGACAGCAATGTCGCCAGCAGGGCCCATGTCAGTGTATGCTTGATGTTCATATATATAAAGGTAGACTTTTAGGAGTAAGGGTTAATGGTCGGGGTGTGGGATGTCATTGCATCAGGATGCCAGTGTAGATGCGTCCGGAGTCGATGCCGAGACGGCGCGCCGAGAAGTAGTCGTCGGCATGGTCGAAGGTACAGATGCCGGCATGGTGGATATGCTCGGGCACCACGCCGCAGCCGATGAGCTCCCGGATATTGATGCCGGGCAGGTCAAGGTGCCACTTGGTGTGCCACTCGGCGGTGTCGGTGAGGTCGAAGCCAGCCTGCAAGAACTGGTCGTAGACCTCCTGTCCCACTTCAAAGTTGGCGAGCGAGATGCCTGGTCCTACCACGGCGAGCAGCCTGTCGGGGGTGGTGCCGTAGTGGAGCTGCATGGCCATGACGGCACGCTGGCAGATGCGCTGCAGGGTGCCGCGCCATCCGGCATGGATGGCGGCGGTGGCGCGGGCCACGGGGTCGTAGAGCAATACAGGGATGCAGTCGGCGGTGGAGACTCCGATGCACACGCCGGTCATCGAGGTCGTCACCATGTCTACTCCGTCGAGTATCTTGTCGCGCACGACGTCGCTCATGTCGAGCAGTTCGGGCGCCACGGCGCGGTGCTCGATTCCGTGGACCTGGTGGGGGAGGACGATGTGGGAGGCGGGCAGTCCGAGCCTGTCGGCCAGCAGCTGGCGGTTGCGTGCCACGTGGTCGGCGCTGTCTCCGCAGTAGGGGTTGATGTTGAACGAGGCGTAGTTAGCCTCACTCACGCCGCCATGTCGGGTGGTGGAGAAGGCAGTGACCCCCTCGCCGAGGTCATAGCAGAGCAGACGGGGTTCAGTCTTGCTGGTCATCATAGTCCTCCTCGTCGTATTCGAAATCTTCCAGGTCTTCGATATCTTCGATGTCGTCTTCATCGACAAACTCGATATCCTCGCCCTCGTCGTGGAGCTCTTCGGCAAAGCGGCTCATATCCTTGTCGCGGTGCACCAGCGTGTCTTCGGCTGTGATGTCTGCCAACTTGTTGCTCTCGCTGTTGAGCTCACGCCACAGGATATCCTTGAGCTCGGGCAGTCCCTTGCCGGTGACGGCAGAGATGAACACCACGGGGAGGTCGTCGGGCAGAGTCTCGCGCAGCATGTCGATAAGCTCGTCGTCGAGCAGGTCGCACTTGGTGACCGCCAGCACGCGGTGCTTGTCGAGCATCTCGGGGTTGAACTGCTGCAGCTCCTTGAGCAGCACTTCATATTCGCGCTTGATATCGTCGGTGTCGCCGGGCACCATGAAGAGCAGCAGCGAGTTGCGCTCGATGTGGCGGAGGAAGCGCAGTCCCAGTCCCTTGCCCTCGCTGGCTCCCTCGATGATGCCGGGGATGTCGGCCATGACAAACGATTGGTGGTCATGATAGTCTACGATGCCCAATGAGGGCTCGAGGGTGGTAAAGGGATAGTTGGCTATCTTGGGCCGTGCGCTCGAAAGCGACGAGAGCAGGGTGGACTTTCCGGCGTTGGGCAGACCTACCAGTCCGACGTCGGCAAGCAGCTTGAGCTCGAGGATGATGGTCATCTCCTCCATCGGTTCGCCCGGCTGTGCGTAGCGAGGAGCCTGGTTGGTGGCTGTGCGGAACTGGAAGTTGCCCAATCCGCCGCGTCCGCCCTTGAGCAGCAATACAGTCTGTCCGTCGTAGTTGACGTCGCACACGTATTTGCCCGTCTCGGCGTTGTAGACCACAGTGCCGCAGGGCACGTCGATATAGATGTCCTTACCATCGGTGCCGTGACACTTGTCGCGGCCACCATTGCCTCCATGTTCGGCAAATACGTGACGCTGGAACTTGAGGTGGAGCAGCGTCCAATAGTTGTGATTGCCACGGAGGTAGATGCTTCCTCCGCGTCCTCCATCGCCACCGTCGGGACCACCGTTAGGGTTGTACTTCACGTGGCGCAGGTGCATACTGCCGCGTCCGCCCTTGCCCGAGCGACAACAGATTTTTACATAGTCAACGAAATTGGATTCTGCCATAATTATAATAGATGATAAGGAGTTGGTGAAAAGTGGAGTCTAATAAAACGAAAAAAGGTTGAAGCGCCGTGTCGTGCTTGTCGTATCTATCTGCATAGGTACGTCTGCCGGCACGCTGCTTCAGCCTTTTATGATATTACAAATTGTCGATGACGGCAGTGATGTCGCCAAAGATGCGGTCGAGCTCACCCAGACCGTTGATGTGATGGTGTATGCCTTCTTTGGCGTACCATTCAATGAGGGGAGATGTCTGGTTGTGATAAACGTTGAGGCGCTTCTTGATAGTCTCTTCGTTGTCATCGCTGCGTCCGCTCTGCTGTCCGCGGAGTAGGAGACGCTTCATCAGCTCGTCTTCGGGAACGTCGAGCTCAATCATGGCAGCCACCTTGTGTCCGCGCTCAGCCAGCATCTTCTTGAGGGCTTCAGCCTGGGGGATGGTGCGGGGGAATCCGTCGAAGATGACGCCCTTGTGCTCTTTGCCGAAGCTGTCGTATACGCTGGCAAGGATGTCTATCATCAGCTCGTCGGGGATAAGCTGTCCCTGGTCGATATAACTCTTGGCGGTCTTGCCCAGCTCGGTTCCGTTCTTGATTTCATTGCGCAGCACGTCGCCGGTAGAGATGTGCTCAAAACCGTACTGAGCAATCATCTTGTCGCTTTGGGTGCCTTTGCCCGAACCGGGGGCACCGAAAATAACTATATTCTTCATCCTTCTACTAATGTATAAATGTCTCTGAGGTTACGACCCTCCTGGTCGTAGTCAAGTCCATAGCCCACGATGAAATCGTTGGGGATTTCCATGGCTGCATACTCTATGTTGAGGGGTATCTTCAGTTTCTCGGGTTTGAGCAGCAGCGTACAGATGTGCAGCGAGTTGGGGTTGCGGGTGCCCAGGGTGTCGAGCATGCGCTCCATGGTCTTGCCAGTGTCTACGATGTCTTCGACGATGATGACGTCGCGTCCGGTTATGTCTTCGTTGAGTCCCATCACTTCGACCACCTTGCCTGTAGAGACGGTGCCTTCATACGATGCCAACTTGACAAACGATATCTCGCATGGGATAGTGATGTGGCGCATCAAGTCAGCGGCAAAGACAAACGAGCCGTTGAGCACGGCCAGGAGCAGGGGCTTCTTGCCTTCCATGTCATGGTTGATCCTGTCGGCGACGGCCTTGACGCGTTGCTGGATTTCGTCCTCGCTAATAAACGTTTTGAACCTTTTGTCCTTAATCTGTACGATACTCATGAGTATGAATTTAATAATTTCTCGGCAAAATTACAAAAAATATAGGAAAACAGCTACGATAGTTAGTCATTTTTTCGTATTTTTGCAAGGTATGAAAATATTTACGAGCAGACAGATAAAGGAGTGGGACAGATATACCATCGAACACGAGCCCGTGAAGAGCATCGACCTGATGGAACGCGCGGCGTCGGCAGTGGCCGATGAGATAGCCCGACGCTGGGTGCCCATGAGGGTAATCGTCTTTGCCGGACCCGGCAATAATGGCGGTGATGCCCTGGCTGTGGCGCGCTTGCTGGCCGAGCGCAGTTTTACCGTGACGGTCTATCTCTTCAACATCCACAACAACCTCTCGCCCGACTGTGCCGCCAACAAGAAACGGCTGGTCGAAAGCGTCAAGGTGGAAAATTTTGTCGAGGTCAAGGTAAACTTCGACCCGCCCGTGCTCGATGCCGATACGCTCGTTGTCGATGGTCTCTTCGGGGCTGGGCTCGACAAGCCTCTCGCCGGAGGGTTCTCCTCGCTCGTCAAGTATATCAACCAGAGTGAAGCGCCCGTGGTGAGCATCGACCTGCCTTCGGGCCTGATGCCCGAAGACAATTCGAGCAATGTCAGAGCCAACATCGTGCGCGCCACCCTTACCCTCACTTTCCAGCAGCTCAAGCTCTCGATGCTCTTTGCCGAGAACCAGCCCTATCTGGGCGAGGTCAAGGTGCTCGACATCCGTCTCTCCAAGTCTTTTGCTGAGAGTAAGGACAGCCGCTTCTCGCTCGTCGAGGAGGGAGAGTTGCGCTCGTTTCTGCGCCGTCGTTGGCCCTTTGCCCACAAGGGAGAGATGGGCCATGCGCTGCTGATAGCCGGCAGCTACGGCATGTCGGGAGCGGCGATACTGTCAGCCCGAGCCTGTCTGCGCTCGGGAGTGGGCAAACTGTCTGTGCATACGCCCAAGGCCAATTATACCGTCATGCAGATGGCGGTGCCCGAGGCGGTGCTGCAGATGGATGCCAGCGAACTCAGGTTTACCGAGGCGTTAGACACCATAGCCTATTCGGCCATGGGTGTAGGTCCCGGACTGGGTACCGACGAGACTACGGCCCTCTCGCTCATATCCCAGCTGCGCCGAGCCAACTGCCCGGTGGTCATCGACGCCGATGCCATCAACATACTGGCTGCCCATCGCGCCTGGTTGCAGCAGTTGCCCAAGGACTGCATCCTCACGCCCCATCCCAAGGAGATGGAGCGCCTGTTGGGGGCGGCGTCGCACGACAGCTGTGAACTGCTCAATCGCGCATCGGAAATGGCAGCGCGCCTCCAGGCATACATACTGCTCAAGGGACACTACACCGCCCTGTGCCTGCCTTCGGGACAAGTGATATTCAACACCACGGGCAACGCCGGAATGGCTACTGCCGGATGCGGCGATGTGCTCACGGGTGTCATCACCGGACTTCTGGCGCGGGGCTACCAGCATCAGCAGGCCTGCATGCTGGGTATGTATCTCCACGGACTTGCCGGAGACCTGGCAGTGCGCACCAAGGGAATGGAGAGCCTCGTGGCGAGCGACATTGTGGACTCCCTGCCCGCAGCGTTCCGCTACATCGAAGACTGATAACATCATAGACAATACAAAAGCAAATTATAACACACGCAATGAAAAAGTATATCCTTTCGGCGCTGATGCTGCTTGCCGGCATGGGCGTTTCCCTGGCCCAACAGACTGTGGCCGGAACCACTTACTTTCTGCCCAAGACGGCGCTGAGATTTGCCGTCAAGGTAGAGAAGACCACCTACACCCCCGGACAGTTTGCCATGTACGCCTTCCGCTACATGAAGAAGAAGGACGTGGCGCTCCATCCCGCCGAGACCTATAGGGTGGTAGACATCCGCATGAACACCATCGGTGTGCCCGATTCTACCAAGCAGTTTACCCTCAATCTGGACAAGAAACTCAGCATCAGCGAGGTAGACCGCGACGAGAGCGGACTGCTGCTCGCCATCAATGCCAAGGGACGCCAGGTGGCGCTGCCCGAGCGGTTTGTGCCTGCTCCCAAGCAGCCGCAGCCCAATCCCAACGACTATATGAACGAGGATATCCTCTCGGCTGGAAGCACCGCCAAGATGGCTGAGCTCACCGCCAAGGACATCTATGACATCCGCGAGAGCCGCAACCAGCTCGCACGCGGCCAGGCAGACTTTATGCCCAAAGACGGCACCCAGCTGCGCATCATGATGGAGAACCTCGATGCCCAGGAGCGTGCGCTGTTGCAGACCTTTGAGGGAACCATGGTGAGCGACACCGTTGAGACCATCATCACCTTTGTTCCCCAGCCCGACGAGGAGCGTAGCGTGCTCTTCCGCTTCTCCCAGCATCTGGGTATCACCGATGCCGACGACCTGGCGGGTACACCTTATTATATAATGGTGGCTCCAGAGGGCAATGTGCCCGAAGGCGGACCTGCCGAGAAGGAGTCCAAGGACAATTTCGGGCTCTGCGTCAACATCCCCGACAAAATCCAAGTCACGCTCACCCACGACAGCCGTATCGTGAAGACCTATGAGTGCTACGCCGGACAGTTTGGACGTACCGAGTATCTCAGCGCCGAGCTCTTCGGCAAGAAGAATACCAGCCACATCCTGCTCAATCCTATCAGCGGAAGCATCGAGAAGATAGAGAGCGAGACGCTGAAGTAGCCCCGCATCCCCCGCGGTCATCGGCTGATGGGCGGTCATAAAGTCCTCCGTCAGCCCCTTGCCAGCGGGCAAAATGAAGGCCATCGACACGCAATAAGAGATTTTTAATATATTAAAATCGGAAAATGCTATGCATATTTTGTAAAAAGTATGTAACTTTGCAGTCGTAATAGTGAAACAAAAAAGAAGCATTTATATGAAGTGTGTAACTATTTGGTTGAGAAAATGATGTAAAGATTTGAAATTCTGTGAACTTTTTAATCAGTCGGAGGACTGGAGGCGACGGGCAATGCCCACAGATGTTGTGATAACATTGCGTCGGGTGTTAAGGTGGTTACTTACAACCGCTCGTTGTTGATATTAAAAAGTCTTTTTCCTTAAACAAAACAAGTTTTTGTCCCGCCGAAGAGTATGATGTCAAGAGACATGGGCTTTCAGGCGGTTTTTTTATGCCCTTACGTGTAGCCTCCGCTGCGCTCTCGGGCCCTTTGCTTTCTTTTTTTCCCTTGTCGTCGGTCGCCAAGCCAGGTGGCAGGCTCTGGAAACTGCTCCCATTCTTTTTCCGTTATCCATACAACATTTGCGAGGCTCGCGCGTTACTTCTATAATAGAACTATACAACAAATACTGCTTATGGATTTTGATGAATTTCAGCAGAAGGCACTCGCCACCGCCATTTATCCCCATCCCATCGTCTACCCCACATTGGGATTGACCGGAGAAGCCGGCGAGGTGGCCGACAAGGTAAAGAAAGTGATACGCGACAATCAGGGAGAGTTCAGCGACGAGCGCCGCCTCGAGATTGCCAAAGAGATAGGCGACGTACTCTGGTATTGTGCCATGCTCGCCCACGACCTCGGCTACACCTTTGACCAGATAGCCCAAATCAATTGCGACAAGATAGCAGCCCGCAAGAACGCCGGAACGATACACGGTGAGGGCGATAACCGATAGGGTGGAGACAGGTATCTTCTCGGAATCATATACCACCCGCATCATTTCCGCTTTCACTATGCCGAAATGAATAGAGATGATGTCTGTTTGTAATTCCTTGTCCTGTTTCTCTAAATCATTCTTGTATTTCTCGGTTTCGATATGCTAATTATCTAAATCATAGTTTGCTACCATGTATAACATAAGTGCCACATGTAAGTAGCCCGTCCTCTTGAATATGCCTATAACGACAGGTATAAGACTGATGATGCAGCAGAAGTCTGTTGAAGTTGCGTGTCTTCTATCGTGTATGCCGGTTTGTGGCGAAAGTTCTGGAGGCTTTATGGAGTGTAGGATAATTGACCCATTCGACAATTTTCTTTCTGATAATGTAAATTTTCAATAGATTTACAAAGCGTTCTCACATACTTTGTGTATCTTTGCCATACATATATTAAAAGGTATGCCAAAAGAACTGGTCATTAGATTGAAGATAGTTCTTGCCGAGAAGCAGAGATTCAATAAGTGGCTTGTCGAACAGTTGGGTAAGGACTTGGCAAGACATCCAAGCGGATGACAAATGCAAGTCTGCCATACCTTAAAAACCTTCTGCGCATTGCGAAAGCATTGAGTGTAGATGTGGCAAGATTGTTAAATACTGAAGTGGTCATCGATGATGGCGTATGAAGCCAATGTGCCAAGCCGATTTCTTGCAAGGGAAAGGTAGGGGACATGATTCATAGTGGAAAAGGGCATGATATGCTGCCGTTGATAACTTCCGATAATATGCTATTATCAGAAAAAGAGGAGGAATAACCTATGACGCCAGAGGAAAAAGCGAGAATAAAGATAGACCGTTGGTTCGCAGAAGCAGGTTGGCAGGTAGTCAACCGTGACGAGTTTGAACCTACAATGTCTGCCGTGGCTGTGCGTGAAGGATTGCTCGAAGGTAATCTCGAGGCCGACTATCTTATGTTTGTCAACGGCAAGGTTTGTGGTGTGCTGGAAGCCAAGCGTGAGGATGTCGATGTCGATTCGGATATAGTGAGCGACCAGGTGGCCACTTACGCCAAGAGTGTTCCTGGCTGCTACCAGACTTGGCAGAAACCTACGCCCCTTTTATTTAAGTCTAATGGCAAGGTTGTCTTATTCCAAGATTTTCGCAAGACAAACACGGAATGGGATACAATCAACCGTATCCATACGCCCAAAGAGGTAGTAAGTATGCTTGGCATCGACGACCCGTTTGCCGGCTTGCCTACGTTGAGCAAGAAGGGATTGCGTGACTGCCAGTATGAGGCTGTCACCGAGTTGGAAAAGAGTTTCCGTAGTGGGCAAAAGCGTGCCCTTATGGTACTGGCAACTGGTGCGGGAAAGACTTATACGGCGTGCCTTGCAGCCTATCGCATGCTGACGTACACCCCGATGCGTCGAGTGCTATTCCTCGTCGACCGCAACAATCTCGGACGGCAGGCCGAGAATGAGTTTGGTACGTTCCGCCTTACAGGCAATGGTGAGGCGTTCAACAATATCTATGGAGTGGAGCGCTTGAAGTCGGCAAAAATACCATCCGACTGCAATGTGCTGATTTCAACCATTCAGCGTCTGTTCTCACTGCTGAAAGGTGAGGACATCGTGGACAATGACGAGGATGACAATGACGAGGCGACAGCCGAAGTGAGGCTCCCTGCCACTCCCAAGCTGCCCCATGATTTCTTCGACTTGATTATCATCGACGAGTGTCACCGCAGTATTTACGGCAACTGGCGCAAGGTGCTTGAATACTTTGACACCGCCCGACTGATAGGTCTTACCGCAACGCCTATTCCCGAAACTATGGCTTTCTTCAACAACAACCGCATCGTAAACTATACGCTTGAGAAGAGTATCGTGGATGGTGTGAATGTGGACAACCGCGTGTATCGCATCATGACAGAGGTGACGGAGAATGGCGGCGCAATCTTGAGGGGCGACCGAGTGCGTGTGGAGACTCGTTATACGGGCCAGACGGTGGAGATAAGTACGCGCGAGACTAAGAATTATTCCAAGGCAGAGCTAAACCGCTCTATAATCAATCCCTCTCAGATAAAACTCATTCTTACCACATATCGCGATGCCGTGTATACGGAAATGTTCAATGACCCACAGCGTGAGCCAAACTTTGCCTATCTTCCCAAGACGCTTATTTTTGCGCTCAACGAGATGCATGCCACCAATATCGTGAACATAGCCAAAGAGGTATTTGGAGAGAAGTGTCCCGATGCCGATATGGACCGATATGTACAGAAGATTACCTATTCGTCGGGCGACAGCAATGAACTCATCCGCCAGTTCCGCAACGACCGCGACTTCCGTATCGCCGTCACTTGCACGCTGGTGGCTACGGGTACCGACGTGAAACCACTCGAAGTGGTGATGTTCATGCGTGACGTGGAGTCCGAACCGCTTTACATTCAGATGAAGGGACGCGGCGTGCGCACCATTGGTGACGAACAGCTTAGAGCAGTGACTCCCAATGCCTTCAGCAAGGATTACTTTTTCCTTGTCGATGCTGTGGGTGTCACCGAGCGCGCGAAGTCTGTTGCCAGACCAAGCGATAGTCCCGATATCGTCAGGTTGACACTGAAGCAATTGCTTGAGCGCATCGCTCATGGCAATCTGTCTGATGAGTATCTGAAACGTCTGGCTTCCACTTTGTCCCGATTGCACAATAAGTCCGACGACTCTCAGCGTGCAGAGTTCGAACGGTTGGCAAGCGACTCTATGAACGCTATTGCACAGCGTATATACGAGGCATTGGAGGGCGACACGCTGCCGCCTTACTATGATGTCAACGCCCCCAACAACGAGCGCAAAGGTCTTGTCGCACCTGTCGCCAATCATGCCGATGTGCGCCGATACATTCTTATTCTTGCGGCTGGCTTTGTCAATACGCTCATGCCTGGCGAAGATACGCTTATCTCTAAAGGCTTCTCATTGGAAGAAGCCGAAGAGACAACAGAGGCTTTTGAGCAGTACTGCAATGAACATGCAGACGAGATTGAGGCATTGCGCATCATCTATAACCAGAGTGGCGATCCTATCACTTATAGCATGATGAAAGACCTGGAGAACAAACTGAAGATGGAGAACTCTCGCTTCAGTACGAGGCTGTTGTGGAACTCTTACGCCATCGTTAGTCCTCATTGTGTGCGCCGTGCCACCAAGAAGGAAGAGAGCGAGGCAATTACCAACATCATACAGTTGGTGCGCTTTGCCTTCCACCAGATAGAACGGCTTGAAAGTGTCTGCACTACAGCCCGGCAGTATTTCAATCTTTGGTGCGGACAGTGGCACCGAGAGATAACGGATAGGCAGAAAGAACTGATGAGCCAGATTGTGGACTATGTGGCAAGCAATGGCGCTTGCACCATCGATGATATTCGCGACGACGACCGCACGCAGGCTGCACAGATGATAGCAGCGTTCGGTTCCAAGCAGAAAGCTGATGACGCTCTTCTCTCTTTGTTTAATTTTGTAGTTTTAGGTAAAACAGCATAACCATTTAAGTATGACAAACAATACATCTACCGAGCAGTCGCTCACCAAGAAAGTATGGACTCTTGCCACCACTCTTGCCGGAGTAGGAATTGGCTTTACTGACTATATCACCCAACTTACCTATCTGCTTTTCCTGAAGATGGATGCAGAGAATGTGGAAATGTTTGGTGAGAACTCGGCTATTCCTGACGGCTACCAGTGGCACGACCTTACCAGTCTGGATGGTCTGGACCTTATCTCGCAGTACGAGGAAACGTTGAAGATTCTTAGCGCCCAGGGCAATCTTATCGGTACCATCTACACCAAGGCGCAGAACAAGATAGACAAGCCCGTGTATCTGAAGAAAGTCATAACGATGATAGATGAGGAGCAATGGCTCGTTATGGATGGCGACGTGAAGGGTGCCATCTATGAGAGCATATTGGAGCGCAACGGCCAGGACAAGAAGAGCGGCGCTGGACAGTACTTCACGCCGCGTCCGCTCATCACGGCTATGGTCGACTGTGTCAATCCGCAGATTGGCGAGACCGTATGCGACCCTGCTTGTGGTACGGGTGGCTTCCTCCTTTCGGCCTACGATTATATGAAAAATCAATCGGCAAGCAAGGAGAAACGCGACTTCCTGCGTAACAAGGCTTTACGTGGCATGGATATCACGCCTCTTGTGGTCACGCTCGCCTCTATGAACCTCTATCTGCATGGTGTGGGCACAGACCGTAGCCCCATCACTTGCGAGGACTCGTTGGAACGAGAGCCTAAGTCGTTGGTGGATGTGATTCTTGCCAATCCGCCTTTCGGTCAGCGTCCAGCAGGTTCGGTGGACTTGAACCGACAGGACTTCTATGTAGAGACCAAGAACAACCAGCTTAACTTCCTCCAGCACATGATGCTTATGCTGAAGAATGGCGGCCGTGCCGCAGTGGTGCTTCCTGACAATGTGCTCTTTGAGGGTGGCGCCGGCGAGACTATCCGCAAACGCCTTCTCTCTGACTTCAATCTCCATACCATTCTCCGTCTGCCTACGGGAATTTTCTATGCACAGGGAGTGAAGGCCAATGTGCTGTTCTTCACCAAGGGGCAGCCCACCAAGGATGTCTGGTTCTACGATTACCGTACGGATGTCAAGCATACCCTTGCCACCAACAAGTTGGAGCGTCGTCATCTCGACGACTTCGTGAAGTGCTACAATCCCGCTGACATCAACAATCGCACCGAGACTTACGATGCAGATAGTAATCCATCGGGCCGTTGGCGCAAATACAGCATTGACGAGATAGTAGCCCGTGACAAAACTTCACTTGATATCACCTGGATTAAGCAAGGTGGCGAGGAAGAGGAACATACCTTGGAAGAGCTGATGGCTACCATAAAGGAGCAGAGCCAGAGTATCAGCAAGGCGGTGAGTGAGTTAGAGAAGTTGTTGGGAGATATTGACGAGGATTGATAAAATGACAAACAACATTATAGATAATAATATAAGTTCTTTGCAAGAAAAGCAGTTCGCAGAGGTTGTAGAATTAATTATACAGCATAAATGCCGTGCTTCTGTAGCCGTGAACAATGAAACATTATTCACGGCATGGTCTGTAGGTAAGTATGTGTCTGATAAACTCAAAAACGAAGAATGGGGAAGTAAGGTCGTTTCTCAATTATCGGAATATATTCGTGCAAAACGTCCAGATGTAAAAGGCTTTAGTCGAAGCAGTATTTATAATATGGTGATGTTTTATGAAGAGTACTCCTCTGACGCATTTCAAAAAGTCATCGGCATGTATCTTTCTGCAAATTCATCATCAAACAATGATATTGGGTATTGGAATTATTCAAACTTGCAAGATTCCGAACGCAATCAAGCAACGGAAATTGTCCAGATGCCGTCTGGACAATTTCCTGATGTGTTGTGTTTGACAACTTTATCTAATCATTATGACATCTTGTGTCGATGTCGTAGCTCTGAGGAACGTTTATTCTATATACTTTATGCACATAAAGAAAATCTGAAGAACAAGGAGTTGCAACGTGCTATTTCTACGCAAACATATGAAACATTATTGCGAAGAAAAATTAATCTGTCGAAAGGATTGCTTGAAACATACCCCGACTCACCAATAATGTTCAAAGATACTTACTTTGTGGATTTCCTCAACTTGCCAAAGAAACATAATGAGTTGCACCTTAAGCATGGACTGATAGAACATATGAAGCAATTTATCCTTGAGCTGGGGAAGGACTTCATATTTATGGATCAAGAATATTGTTTGACTGTTGGTGCTTCTTCGTTCAAGGCTGACTTGCTGTTCTTCCATCGCGGACTACAAGCTCTCGTTGCTGTAGAATTAAAGAAAACGAAGTTCCATCCGCGCGACCTCGGTCAGTTGGAATTCTATCTTGAGGCTCTTGACCGTGATGTAAAGCGCTCAAACGAAAACCCCTCTATTGGTATCATTCTATGTCCCGATGCCGACAAGGTGGTTGTTGAGTATGCTATGAGTCGTAGCATGAGTCCAACAATGATAGCAGAGTATAAACGCATCTTGATACCACAGGAACAAATGCAACAGCAGTTAAGAGAGTTTTGCCAATTCTTTTTAACTGAAGATAGCCCGAAAAAGAAATAACAAATGAATACTAAAGCATTACGCCAAAAGATACTTGACCTTGCGATACATGGTAAACTTGTACAGCAAGACCCCAACGATGAGCCCGCATCAGTGCTCCTCGAGCGCATCCGTGCCGAGAAAGAACGCCTTGTCAAGGAAGGTAAAATCAAACGTCCTAAAAAGACGAAGGCTACTTCTGATAAGCCGCATTATCCGTACGAGTTGCCTAAAGGATGGGCGTGGTGTAAGTTGGAGGATTTTATAAATGACGCAACAGATTTTGTTGCAAGTGGTAGTTTTGCCTCCTTAAGAGAAAATGTAAAGTATTACGATGAGGCGGGGTATGCCATTCTTGTCCGTACAAAAGATTTTCAAAATGGTTTTACCAAAGGGTTAGTGTATACAGATAGGCATGGATATGAATTTCTAGCAAATTCAAATCTCTTTGGAGGAGAGCTAATTCTACCCAATATTGGGGCTTCAATAGGAAAGGTATTCATTGTTCCACATTTGGATATACGAATGACTTTAGCACCCAATTCAATAATGATAAAGTGCTTTAAGGATATACATAAAAAGTGGCTTCAATACCTATTTCTATCACCTTTTGGTCAAGAACAATTGCGCATAATATCCAGCTCTACTGCACAAGGAAAATTTAATAAGACTGATTTACGTGCTTTACAAATTCCTATCCCACCATTTGATGAGCAGGAAAGAATAATAAGTGAGGTTGAGTTCCTTTCCCATTTTATAGAAATGATAGAATATGGCCAAGACAAGTTGCAAGAAACAATCAAACAAGCCAAATCAAAAATCCTCGATCTTGCCATTCACGGTAAACTCGTACCACAAGACCCAACGGATGAGCCTGCAAGTGAACTGCTCAAGCGCATTAATCCCAAGGCAGAAATCACTTGTGATAACTGGCATTATCAGAAGTTGCCCGAAGGATGGACTGTTTGTTGTTTAGAAAATGTTGCCAAGGTTTTAGATAATTTGCGTAAGCCTATTAATTCAAATGAGAGAAATTCACGTATTGCGAATAAACATGAAAATGAACTTTTTCCTTATTATGGTGCAACTGGACAAGTTGGATTTATTGACGACTACCTTGTTGACGGGACATTTCTTTTACTTGGAGAGGATGGTGCTCCATTCCTTGATAAATATGCAATAAAATCATATCCAATTAAAGGCAAATGTTGGGTGAATAATCACGCACATATTCTAGAGCCACTATGTGACTTTGATTACTTGATGTACTATCTTAACCATGTAGATTACAAGGATTATGTAAATGGAAGTACACGACTCAAATTAACCCAAAGCGATATGCGCTCCATAATTATTCTGTTGCCTCCATTAACAGAACAGAAGCGCATATCAGTTAAGGTTAAATATTTGTTTAGATTATTAGACTCTATCGCTTGTTACCTATAAATTCTCAGCTATTGTATCGAGGATTGTAAATGCTTTGTTCATGGCATTTACAATCCTTTTTTGTTCTTCGTATGGAGGTATAGGCACGTTGATAGCCTTGAATAACTTTTTGTTCAGGTGCGGAATGGCTGAACCGACTTTATTCTCTCTTAGCGTCTTTCGATGCAGGTTTATTACTTGTAGAACATAGTCGGTGTACATTTCTTCATGGATGGATAATTGTTTGAACGTGCTACCTTGATAGCCATCTACAGGCGCACGAAAAACTTCTCCAGAGTTTTCACCATCCACTAAAATCAGTAAAGTGTTTGCAGCTGTATATTTGCCTGACGTTAATACTTTAGCTTCTCGTTCTCCACGCAGATACTTCACATCAAGATTTATTCTTTCTATGCCATTTTGCTTCTCTCCATCTACCAAAGCACATAGTGTTTGCATGGGTGTAATCACCCATCCTTCGGGCAACTTCTGATAATGCCCGTTATCACAAGTGATTTCAGCCTTAGGATTGATGCGCTTGAGCAGTTCGCTGGCAGGTTCGTCTGTAGGGACTTGGGGTACGAGTTTGCCGTGAATAGCGAGATCGAGAATTTTGGACTTGGCTTTTTTAATCGTTCCTTGCAAGCATTCTTTACCCTGATCAATAACATCAATTAGTTCAAACCAGTGCTTTATTTCTGTAATTATTCTTTTTTGTTCTTGTAAAGGAGGTATAGGAACAGCATAATTTGCAACCATTGAAGGTTGCGCTCTTGTTAAAGAACCACCAACACCAGAGACATTATTCTCCATTAAGTCTCTAAAATAAGGAGACATAAAACAGAACACAAGATAGTCAGTTAACATGAATTTATTACGGATGACTATCCATTCTGATGAAGCTATCATTGTATTCTCTGTTCTGTTTTTTACAAACCAAACCCTGTTGATTTTAGGATTTATCTTGCATAATAAGACATCACCATTCTCTACGTTTTGTTTTGCAGAACCAATTTTTTCTCCTTTTATGATTTCCGGAGTGTTAGTTGGAAAAATAGGAACACTATACAATTCAAAAGTGTTTTCCTTTTGTTTTGCAGGATCCACGTTCTTTGAATTGTACATATTTATTTCGTTCACAGTAGACCATATCCACGAACTCGGTACTTCAAACGGCACATTCTCATAATGCGGCTTATCAGAAGTAATCGGACTATCGCTGCGGCGAAAGATGATGTTGGTTATCATCTGTATATAAACAACAAAGAATAAATAGTAGTTTCAGTTTCCTCTTTATTGTGTGACTCGCATGAGTATGTGTTCTTTTGTATTTACTTGTGGTCCAATCATATGTGAAAGTTATTCATATTATGGCTTCGCAATTCTACTGCTTTTGTATTATGTAGTGTCCGGCCTTCTATTGGGTGTGAGAAGCAGCATCGTTATGTTTGAGGGGAAACGAGGTGGTAGCTGGTGTAGACCCCAAAATTGTCCGCCCCGCCCCCGCATTTCATCATTGTCCTGAATTATCCCCTGGTTTATCGGGTGAGCCGTGTCCTGTACGGATGTAGAGGGTCAGCGGATTTTTCCGGTTGGTAACACCGTATGTTAGGAATAAAGTGTTGCCAGCCTGTACATGAAGAACCTGATATCCCCTACACCTCTGAACTGTGTTCTAAAAGCCTTGATTTTAGCATTG